>NZ_JBVHYH010000106.1:0-23536 GCF_055569135.1 Kitasatospora sp. NPDC029367 | reverse complement strand
GGGAAAAAAAGCAACAGAACAAACACCACCGCCACCAGCGCCACCGATGAACCCACAAGGGCCTTTCCGCCCCGGACGACCTAACCCGCGCAGGGGGGGGGGGGGCCCCCCCCCCGCGGCGTCCCGGTCAGCCGTCCCGGTCAGTCGTCCTGGTCCTCGCCCTGGTCGTCGCCGTCGCCCGCCCGGGTGCCGGTGGGCCGGGCGAAGGCCTGGTGGGCCTCGGCCGCCGGGGCGTCGGTGCCGGGGACCAGGTTGCCGCTGGTCGAGTCGAACACCACGGTGTTCCCGGCGGCGGACACGAACGGGGCGTTGGACGAGCCGTTGCCGGGCGAGCCGTCCGGCGCGGTGGTGACCCGCTCGGTGCGGCCGGTGCGCAGGTCCTGGCGGTAGACGTCCCAGCCCGGGTGTTGGGGGCCCGGCACCAGGTTGTCGGCGGCGGAGTCGAAGTAGAGCCAGCGGTTGTCGGCGGTGATCGAGCCGTGCCCGGAGGAGCCGACCGAGGTGGTCCCGGGCAGGCCGCCGCTCACCTTCCGCACGGCGCCCGTCCGCAGGTCCCGCACGTGCAGCACGGTGTGGTACCGGTGGCCGCCGGTGGAACCGCCGGGCTCGGGCAGGGAGTAGACGGCGTACCGGCCGTCCGGGCTGACGGTGGCGTCGAAGTCCGCGTCGGCGAGCTTGCCGTCGGTGTCGTAGCTGGCGGGCGTGAGCCTCCCGGAGGCCGCGTCCCAGGTGTAGTAGACGGCGGTGGTCGGCCGGGCCAGGGCCAGCTCCGGCGCCACGCCGGGGGCGGCAGGGGCGGTGGGAGCCGCCGGGGCGGGGGTCGGCCCGGCCGGCAGCAGCTCGGAGAGCGAGCCGAAGCCGACGGTGCGTCCGTTCGCGCTGATGGTCGGGCGGAAGGAGGTGCTCTCACCCGGCTTGCCGGCCGTGTCCCGGGAGATCAGCCGGGTGGTGTGGGTGCGGCGGTCGGTGAGGTAGACGTTGATCTTCCAGGTGTACGGCCTGGCCAGCGAGGGCGCGGGCGCGGCCCCGGGTGCGGGGTCCACCACGGTCGGGTCGAGGTCCGTCCGGGAGGACACGTAGACCACGTACCGGCCGTCGGCGCTGATCTGCGGCGCGTAGGAGGCGTGGAACTGGTCGGTGTCGGTGGCCGTGAGCCCGCCGCTGACCAGCTCGGTGCGGCCGGTCCGGCGGTCCCGGAGGTACACCTCGGTGCGGCCCTTGACCTGCATGCCGGGCACCACGTTGTCGGCGTTGCTCTCGAAGGCGACGTAGCGGCCGTCGGCGTTGATCGCGGCCTGGTCGGTCCAGCCGTTCAGCGCCTCGCCCGAGTCGGAGAGGTTGACCCGCTCGGTGCGGCCGGTGCGCAGGTTCCGTACGTAGGCGTCGCGCCCGCCGACGGTGGGCTGGGGCACCAGGTTCTTGGCCCAGGAGGTGAACAGGGCGTAGCGGCCGTCCGCGCTGACGCCCTGGCTCCAGGACTGGTCGTCGGGGGCGGCGCCGTTCACCCCGGTGCTGATCCGGACGGTGCCGCGCAGCGCCGGGTCGGCCTGGGCGGGGGCGGCGGTGACGGCGAGTGCGACGGCGGCCGCCAGCACGCTGCCGGCGCCCAGCAGCCGGCGGTCACGGGTGGTCCGGGTGGCCCGGGTGGTACGGGTGGTACGGGTCATGAGCTCAGTCCCCTCTGTTCGCCCGGCCGGGCTCCCTCCCGGCGGCGGGCTCTCGACCGAGCCAATCGGCCGGGAGGCCCGGCGGTCAACGGCCCGCGGTGAGGTCGGCGGAAAATCCACCAACGAGCCCGCGCCGCAGGGCAGCAGGCCGACACCGTCCCGCCCGATGCCGTTCCCCTCCCCCACCCGCCGCCGACAATTCGCTCGCACCGGCGGGCCGTCGGCGACCAGGATGTCGGCATGACCGAACTCACCCCGCGGGTGGACCCGCCGATGGCCGCCGACGAGGCCGCCATGCTCACCTCCTGGCTCGACTACCACCGCAGCACGCTCGCCCTGAAATGCGCGGGTCTGACCGACGACCAGTTGCGGCTGCGCTCCGTCCCGCCGTCCTCGCTCTCGCTGCTCGGCCTGGTCCGGCACATGGCCGAGGTGGAACGGCACTGGTTCCAGGGCGTCCTGCTGGGCGCGGAGGTCGCCACCGGCCACTACTGGACCGAGGCGGACCCGGACGGCGACTTCGACAACGTGGCCACCGCCGACGTCGCGGCGGACTTCGCCACCTGGCGCGCCGAGATCGAGGCCGCCCGCCGGGCCGCGGCCGGTCTGCCGCTGGACACCGTCGGCAAGCGGCCGCGCCACGGCCAGGAGGTGACGCTCCGCTGGATCCTGGTGCACATGATCGAGGAGTACGCGCGACACAACGGTCACGCGGATTTGTTGCGCGAACTGGTGGACGGTTCGACCGGCGAGTGAAATCGTTTCCGCATTGTTGACAGAAGGTCAATTGGGCGGTGACCGCTACCGATATGGTCTACGCGCGCAACCGTACGGCGCCGTGCCGCGTCGCTCTCTTTGCCCGGGTCCGCCCGGGTTTCCGGCACGGCGCGACTCTTACGGGGGCCGCGAACGGGCACGGGACCGGTGAACAGTGCGATACTCGGACAGTTCCGTCGAGTGGATGACGTGTCAAGAAGGACACTCACCCCCGGGGGACCAGACGGGACGAGGCAGGGAGGCGCGGCATGGGAGCACTTCGCGACGAGCACCACAACGGGTGGCTGATGCCCTCCGGGAACTACCCGGCCGCGGTGTACGACGACGAGTGGGTGGATCAGGAGACGGTGCCGGCCGTCCCCGCGCCCGCGAAGATCGTCTCCCTGCGGCCGACGGGCTTCGAGGCGGCCCGTACGGTCGGTGAGCACATCCGGGCCTCCATCCCCGTGGTGATGGACCTCACCGAGATGGACGAGGCCGAGGCCAAGCGCATGGTCGACTTCGCC
Source organism: Kitasatospora sp. NPDC029367 (assembly GCF_055569135.1). Taxonomy (NCBI): domain Bacteria; kingdom Bacillati; phylum Actinomycetota; class Actinomycetes; order Kitasatosporales; family Streptomycetaceae; genus Kitasatospora; species Kitasatospora sp. NPDC029367. The sequence continues at coordinate 20,586 of NZ_JBVHYH010000106.1, read as the reverse complement.
TCCGGGCTGATCTTCGGCACCCGGGGCGGCATCGAGCGGATCGCCCGCCGGGTCTTCCTGCTCACCCCGGCGGACGTCGAGGTGATGGTGATCGACCGGCCGATCGACGACACCGGGTTCTACAACCAGAGCTGAGCGCAGCGGAGCGGGCCGTTTCGGCCCACCTCCACCCCGACCGGGGACGGCACCCGCCGCCCCCGGTTTTTGCTGCCCATCGGCCGGTCGCCGACCTCGCAGTTGAGATCCTCGCGGTAAAAGTGAGACACGGATGTCTCACTTGCCCTAGACTCGTTGCATGGCCACCGACCGCGACACCGTTCTGGAAGCCGCCGTCGGCGTGCTGTCCCGCCGCCCCACCGCCCACCTGGACGAGATCGCCCGCGCCGCGGGCATCAGCCGGGCCACCCTGCACCGGCTGTTCCCCGGCCGCGACGCGCTGATCCGCGAGGTCGGCCTGCGCGGCCTGCAGCGCTTCGCCGCCGCCCTGGACACCGCCGCCACCGAGCAGGGCGACGCCCAGGCCGCGCTGCGCCGCCTGGTGGACGCCGCCGTCCCGGACGCCATGCTCTGCGCCTTCCTGGCCGGCGAGAACCAGCTCTACGACCACGCCGACATCAACGACCTCTGGGAGGTCCAGATCGACCGGCTGCACGCGCTCTTCCTGCGCGGGCAGCGCGAGGGCGTCTTCCGGATCGAGCTGAGCGCCGCCTGGCTGAGCGAGGCCTTCTTCGACCTGGTGGCCGGCATCGGCTGGGCCATCCAGGACGGCCGGCTCGCCCCGCGCGACGCCGCCTTCTCGCTCGCCGAGCTCTTCCTCGGCGGCGCGCTGCGCCGACCGGAGGCCCCTGCACCCGTCGCCACGCCCGTCGCCACCGCCCCCGTCGCCACCACCCCCGTCGCCACCCCCGTCGCGACGACCCACAGCACCTCGGACCGGAAACCGGAAACCGATACACCATGAGCACCCCCGCCCCGACCACCCGCCAGCGCTGGACCGGCCTCGCCGTCCTGGTGCTGGCCGTCACCGTGGTCGCCCTCGACGCGACCGTGCTGTCCCTCGCCATTCCGTCCATCAGCGAGACGCTGCGCCCCAGCGGCACCCAGCTGCTCTGGATCGGCGACTCCTACTCCTTCGTACTGGCCGGCCTGCTGGTCAGCATGGGTGCCCTGAGCGACCGGATCGGCCGCAAGAAGCTGCTGCTGACGGGTGCCGCCGCCTTCGGCGCGGCCTCCCTGCTGGCCGCGTACGCGCCGGGCCCGGGCTGGCTGATCCTGGCCCGCGCGCTGCTCGGCGTCGCCGGGGCGACGATCATGCCCTCCACGCTGTCGCTGATCCGCAGCCTCTTCCCGGACGACCGGGAGCGGGCCACCGCGATCGGCATCTGGGGCGCGGCCGCCACGGCCGGTGCCGCGCTCGGGCCGGTGGTCGGCGGGCTGCTGTTGGAGCACTTCTGGTGGGGCTCGGTGTTCCTGCTGAACATCCCGGTGCTGCTCCTGCTGCTGGTGCTCGGCGCCTGGCTGCTGCCGGAGTCCAGGGACCCGGAGCCGGGCCGCTGGGACGTGCTGAGCGTCGGGCTGTCGATGGCCGGGGTGATCGGCATGGTCTACGCGATCAAGGAGGCCGCCGCGCACGGCGTGGCCCGCTGGGACGTCCCGGTCACCTTCCTGCTCGGCGCCGCCGCGCTCACCCTGTTCGTCCGCCGCCAGCTGCGGCTGGAGACCCCGCTGCTGGACGTCCGGCTGTTCCGCGACCGGCGGTTCACCGCCGCCGTCACGGCCTCGCTGATCTCCCTGGTCGGCCTGTCCGGCGTGATCTTCGTGGTCTCCCAGTACCTCCAGCTGGTGCGCGGCTACGAGCCGCTCCAGGCGGGCCTGGCGGAGCTGCCGGCCTTCGCCGGCTCGGTGGCGGGCGGGCTGCTCACCGCCCGGATCGCCCGGCGCTTCGGCGCGCGCAAGGCGCTGACCGTCAGCCTGCTGGCGATGGGCCTGGCGGCGGGCGCGCTGGGCTGGTTCCAGCAGGACACCACCTACCTGGTGCTGGCGGTCTCCTTCCTGGTCACCGGCACCGCGGAGGGCGTGGTCTACACCCTCGGCGCCGACCTGGTGCTGACCGCCGCGGCCGCCGACAAGGCCGGGGCCGCCTCGGCGGTCTCCGAGACCGCGTACGAGCTGGGCACCGCGCTCGGCATCGCACTGGTCGGCTCGGTGGTCGGCTCGATCTACGCGAACGGGCTGTCCGTCCCGGCCGGGGCCTCCCCGGAGGTCGCCGCCCGGGCCGGGGAGTCGCTGGGCGCGGCCGTGGAGACGGCGGACGGGCTGTCGCCGGACCTCGCCCAGCCGCTGCTGGCGAGCGCCAGGGACGCCTTCGTGCACGGCATGAACAGCGCCGGGCTGCTGGCCGGGGTGCTGCTGGTCGGCGCGGGCCTGCTGGCCTGGCTGCTGCTGCGCGGGCTGTCCGCCCCGACGGCGGCCGAGCCGGTCACCGCCAGGGCGGTCGCCGCCGGGCCGGAGACGGCGGAGAACGCCGAGAACGCGGAGCACGCGGTCAAGCCGCACGTGCCCGCGTGAGGAAGCGCGAGAACGGTCGTTCCCCGTTACGGGAACGACCGTTCTCGCGCGTTCGGGCAGCGCCTAGGAGACCCCGAAGGGCAGCTCCAGCTCGGCCCAGACCACCTTGCCGTCCCGGGTCAGCCGGCTGCCCCAGCGCTGGGCGAGTTCGCTGACCAGGAACATCCCGCGCCCGCCCTCGTCCTGCTCCGCGAAGGGGCGCAGCTGCGGGGTCGCGCCGCCGGCGTCGGAGACCTCGACGGTGAGCACCCGGTCGCGGAACAGCCGCAGCCGGCGCGGTGCCTCGGCGTGCAGCAGGGCGTTCGTGACCAGTTCGCTGACCAGCAGTTCGGCGTAGTCGGAGACCGCGGTCAGGCCCCAGGCGTCCAGGGTGGCCCGGGTGAAGCGGCGGGCCTTGCCGGGGAGCTTGCCGCCGCCGGTGAGCGGCAGGGTGGCGATCCGGTCGGCGGGCACCGGCAGCGCCCGGGCCATGATCATCGCGATGTCGTCCTCGGTGCCGTCGGTGACCAGGGCGCCGATCACCGCGTCGCAGCTCTCCTCCAACGTCCGGCCGGGCCCGGCCAGGGTGCGGGCCAGCAGGTCGATGCCGTGGTCCAGGTCCTGGCCGCGCCGTTCCACCAGTCCGTCGGTGTAGAGGGCGAGCAGGGTGCCCTCCGGGAGGGTGAAGCCGATGGACTCGAAGGCGACCCCGCCGACGCCCAGCGGGACGCCGGGCGGCACCTCGATCCGGCGGGCGGTGCCGTCGGTGCCGACCCAGACCGGCGGCAGGTGCCCGGCCGAGGCGACCTGGACGGTGCGCTCCAGCGGATCGTAGACGGCGCAGATGCAGGTGGCGAACTGGCCCTCGCCGATCCCCGAGGCGGTCTCGTCCAGCCGAGTGAGCACCTGCTCGGGCGGCATGTCCAGGGTGGCCAGGGTGCGGGCGACGGTGCGCAGCTGGCCCATGGTGGCGGCGGCCCGGATGCCGTGGCCCATCACGTCGCCGACCACCAGGGCGACCCGCCCGCAGGAGAGCGGCACCACGTCGAACCAGTCGCCGCCGACCTCGCTGACCACGCTGCTGGGCAGGTAGCGGTAGGCGATCTCCAGGCCGAGGGTGCGGTGGATCTCCTGCGGCAGCAGGCTGCGCTGGAGGGTGAGGGCGGTCTCCCGCTCCCGGCGGTAGAGCCGGGCGTTGTCCAGGGCCAGGGCGGTGCGGGCGACGAGTTCCTCGGCGAGCGCGACGTCGGCGTCGTTGAACGGCTCGGGGTTGCGCATCCGGATGAACTCGGAGCCGCCGAGGACCATGCCCCGGGCGGTGATCGGCACCATCAGGTACGAGTGGATGCCGGCGGCCATCCCGGGAGCGACCCGGTCCTCGCTGGAGACCAGGCCGCGCAGCACCTCCTCGTCCACGTGGGCGCGCAGCAGCGGCCGCCCGCTGCGCAGGCACTGGGTGTAGCTGCGGTCGGGGGCGTACTCGGAGGTCTCGCCGACGACGTCCACGGCGTGCGCCAGGCCGGTGTCGTAGTTCTCGCCGACCGCGACGGCGCGCAGGGTGACGGAGCGGTCGGAGGGGATCGGGGTGGGCTCGGCCCCGCGCAGCACCGGTTCCAGCAGGTCGACGGTGGCGAAGTCGGCGAACCGGGGGACGACCGCCTCGATGAGTTCCTCGGCGGTGCGCTGGAGGTCGAGGGTGGTGCCGATCCGGGCGGTGGCCTCGGCGATGGTGGCGAGCCGTTCCTGGGCCCGGGCGGCCCGGGCCTCGGCCTGGAAGCGTTCGGTGACGTCGATGATCGAGGAGCAGACGCCGAAGACCCGGCCGGTGGAGTCCTCCAGCCGGAAGTAGGAGGCGGACCAGGCGCGGTCCCGCTTGGGGTCGCCCGGGACGCGGCCGTGCGAGCGGGCGTCCACCACGGGCTTGCCGGTCTTGAGGACCTGTCTCATGGTCTGTTCGATCTCGGCGGTGTTGATGCCGGGCAGGACGGCGGATATCCGGCGGCCGAGGTGGGCGGCGGCCGGGACGCCGTTCATCCGGGCCAGCGCCTCGTTGATCCGGACGTAGCGCAGGTCGCAGTCGTAGACGGCCATGCCGATCGGGGAGCGGCCGAAGACGCCGTCCAGCACCGCGAGGTCGGCCTCGATGGCGTGCAGGGCCTGGGTGTCGGAGGCGGTGGCGAGCAGCAGCAGGGTGCCGGCCGGTCCGGCGATCGGGTAGGTGCGGAACTCCAGCTCCACCCGGTGGCCGTCGCGGTGGCGGACCGGGAAGACGAAGGAGGCGCCGCTGCCGGACATGATCCGCTGGAACAGGCCGAGCACCGCGGGCCGGTCGGTCTCGTCGGTGAGCAGCCGCGCGGCGTAGCTGCCGACGGCCTCCTCGGCGGAGTAGCCGAGCAGCGCCTCGGCGTCCTCGCTCCAGTGCAGGATCAGGCCGTCGCTCTGCAGCAGGGCCGTGGCGAGCGGGACGAGGCGGTGACCCTCCGGACGTACGGGATCGCCGCTCGGCGCGGGGCCGGCGGCGGCGGTCGCGTCGCACTCGTGTCCGTGCATTCAGGCAGCACCCCGGTTCGGCTCGTTCCCGGCCGGGCGGGCCTCGCGGTCGGTGCCGGCCGGGGTTCTTCTCCAGACTGCACGGACATCGGCCGCCCGGCGACCCCTTGGTCGGGGGCCGTCCGGTCGCTCGGTTGTACGGGCGTCATGGGCGTACCGGCCGCAGCGTACTCTCCAGAACGCCTGCCCACTGCCGGATCACTCCGGAACGTCGAAGGCTGTCGTCGGTGAGCAGATTGGCCAGGCCGAGTCCGCGGGCGAGGTCGAGGGTGGCCTGCACCGATTCGCGCACGCCCGGGCGGGTCTCGTCGGCGTCCAGGAACTCCACGGCGGCCCGGTGGGCCTCCCGGCCGACGTGGCCCTCCAGCGCGACGATCCGCTCGCGCAGCCCGTCCTCGGTGGCGGCGGCGGTCCACAGGTGCAGGGCGGCCCGGAACAGCGGGCCGGTGTAGAGGCGGACGATCAGGTCGACCACGGCCCGGGTCCGGTCGGGGCCGGCGGCCGGCAGCTCGTCCGCGTGGGCGCGGACGGCCGCCAGCCGCTCGGCGGTGACGTGCTCGACGGCCGCGGTGAAGAGGTCCTCGCGGGTCGGGAAGTGGTGCTGGGCGGCGCCCCGGGAGACGCCGGCCCGTTCGGCGACCACGGTGACGGTGGAGCCCTGCCAGCCGAGCTCGGCCAGGCAGTCCACGGCGGCCGCGAGCAACCGGGCCCTGGTCGCTCGGCTGCGGTCCTGCTGGGGGGTGCGGACGGCGGGGTGGCTGGTCATGGCGGGTGGCGGTTCCTGTGTCGATGGGGTCTGTTCCGGTCGGGGCGCGGCGGGTCGGGGCGCCGCGGGTCGATCCTCACAGACGGGCCGCGCCCGCCGGCCGCCCGGGTCCTGGTCGGCGGGTCTCAGCGGGCGGCCTCGCGGGCGCGCAGTTCGCGGCGGAGGATCTTGCCGGCCGCGGACTTGGGGACGGCGTCCACGAACTCCACCGCGCGCACCTTCTTGTAGGGGGCGACGTGCCCGGCCACGTACCCGGTGACCTCCTCCGCGGTGAGCTCGCTGCCGGGGGCACGGACCACGAAGGCCTTGGGGCACTCCGTCCCGTCGGCGTCCCGGACGCCGATCACGGCGGCGTCGGCGATCTGCGGGTGGCCGAGCAGGACGGCCTCCAGCTCGGCGGGGGCGACCTGGTACCCCTTGTACTTGATCAGCTCCTTGACCCGGTCGACGACGAACAGGTAGCCGCGCCCGTCCACGTAGCCGATGTCGCCGGTGTGCAGCCAGCCCTCGGCGTCCACCATGGCGGCGGTGTCGGAGGGGCGGCCGAAGTAGCCCTTCATCACCTGGGGGCCGCGGATCAGCAGCTCGCCCGGCTCCCCCGGCCCGAGGTCCGCGCCGGAGCCGTCCAGGGCGATGACCCGCAGTTCGGTGGAGGGGACCATCCGGCCGACCGAGCCGGGCACCGGGTCGCGCTCCGTCGGGGAGACGACGTGGGTGACCGGGGACAGCTCGGTCATCCCGTAGCCCTGGAGCAGGTGCGGCAGGCCCAGGCGGCGGGCGCAGGCCTCGGCGAGATCGTGGTCCAGCGGGGCGGCCGCGCACAGCAGGTACTCGACCGAGGAGAGGTCGAAGTCGGCCACCACCGGGTGCTTGGCCAGCGCGAGCACGATCGGCGGCGCGACCACCAGGCCCTGCACCCGGTGCCGCTCGACCGCACCGCAGAACTGCTCCAGGTCGAAGCGGGGCAGCACGACCACGGTGGCGCCGCACCGCAGCGGCTGGTTGAGCAGGGCCGTCAGCCCGTAGATGTGGAAGAACGGGAGCACCGCGAGCACCCGTTCGCCGACGGAGGGGCGGTAGAGGGCGTCGGTCTGGGCCAGGTTGGTGGCCATCGAGCGGTGGGTGAGCATCACCCCCTTGGGCAGTCCGGTGGTGCCGCTGGAGTACGGCAGCACGGCGACGTCCTCGCCCGGGTCGATCGCGGGCTCCGGGGCGGGGCCGGTGGCGGCCAGCAGGTCGGCGAGCGAGCGGTGGCCCTCGGCGCCGTCCAGCACGATGACCTCGACCGGCGGGCGGCCGTCGGCGGCCAGCAGCTCGGCGGCGGCGCGGGCGGTCGCCAGGAACGGGGAGACGGTGATCAGGCAGCGGGCGGCGCTGTCCGCGAGCTGGCCGGCCAGCTCGCGGGCGGTGCTGAGGGAGGACACCGTGGTCACGGTGGCACCGGCCCGGCTGGCGCCGTAGTAGGCCATCGGGTAGCTGACCGAGTTGGGGCTGAACAGGGCCACCACGTCGCCCTTGCCCACCCCCGTCTCCGCCAGTCCGGCGGCGACCCGCTCGACGGAGGCGGCCAGCCGCGCGTAGCTGACCTGCTCCCCGGTGAGGCCGTCGATCAGGGCCGGCCGGTCGCCGTACTCGGCGGCGGCGGCGAGCACCGCGTCATGGATCGGCAGGTCGACGACGGGGACGTCCGGGAACTCGCTACGGAACACCAAGGCATGCCTCCAGCAAGGAAGTTGATGCAGCAACCAAATCGGCGAGCGGGTGGTACGGGGCGCGTTCAGGAGCATACGGACAGTGCGGGGCGGGACTGGGCCATTGTGGGGAACCGGGGCCGGGGCAGGCGTGGCGCAGTTGCTCCGGAGGGCGCTCGATCGGACGGTGTGCTCCTCGGCCGCCCGCCCGGGTGCGGCCCCCCGGAACCTGGAGCGCCCCTGTGAGATCGACCTCCGTCCCCGTGCCGTCCGCCTCCCTGCCGTCCGCCCGTCGTCTGCTCGCCGCCGCCGGCGTCTCGGTCGTGCTCGCCCTGGGCGGAGCCCCGGCCGCACTGGCCGCGCCGGGCGACAACGGCGACGTCAAGGTGCACGACAGCACCACCGCGGTGAGTGACACCCGCGACGACCCCAAGGTCTGCCGCTTCTACTTCGACGCCTTCAACTTCGACACCATCCAGGAGGTCAACTGGACGGTCCATCAGCAGCCGCCGACCGGCACCGCCCAGGTGCTGGCCGGGTCGATCGTCCTGGTCGGCGGCACCGGGCACACCGGCGACTTCACCCTCCCGGACGGGCACTACAAGCTCGAATGGACGTTCGTCGGTGAGAACGGCGCGGCGAAGCAGAAGGTCTTCGACGTCTCCTGCGCCACCTCGTCACCGTCCCCGTCCCCGTCTCCGTCCTCGTCACCCTCGCCCTCCTCCTCGCCGTCGCCGTCCGCGTCACCCAGCAGCTCGCCCTCGCACTCGCCCTCGGTCTCGCCCAGCCACTCGCCCAGCCACTCGCCCAGCCACTCGCCCGGCGGCGGCCCGCACGGCGGGGTGGGCACCGGTGGCGGCGGCACCTCCGGGACCGACACCGCCGAGGTGCTCGGCGGCCTCGCGCTGGTCCTCGGCGCCGGCGGACTGGGCGTCCGCGCGATGCGCCGCCGCTCCGGGCGCAATGCCGAGTCCTGACCGCGCCACCCGCGCGCCGCGCGGCGGCTCCGGCCCCTGGCGGGCCGGGGTCGCCGCGCTCGCGTTGGCGGCGTGCGGCGCCTGGCTGGTGCACGACGGCTCCACCGGCCGAAACGGGCCGCCGCTGCCGCCGGCCCCCGCCGCCGTGCCCGCCGCCCCGGCACCCGCGGCGCCGTCGGCGACCGCCCGGCCGAGCCCGGGGCCGCCCGCCCACCCACCGCTGCCGGCCTCGGTGCCGACCCGGGTCCGGATCCCCTCGATCAAGGTCGACGCCCCGGTCACCGGCCTCGGGCTGACCGCCGCCCAGCAGCTGAACACCCCGCCGATGGACCAGCGCAACCTGGCCGGCTGGTACCGGGACGGCACCACACCCGGCGCCGCCGGGAACGCGCTCGTCGTCGGCCACGCCGACAACCACACCGGACCGGCCGTCTTCTACCGGCTCGGTCTGCTGCGCCCCGGCGACACCGTCGAGGTGGCCCGCAAGGACCGGCGCACCGCGGTGTTCACCGTGGACGAGGTCCGGGTCTTCCCCAAGCAGGGCTTCCCGGACGCCCTGGTCTACGGCCCCACCGAGCGGGCCGAGCTGCGGCTGATCACCTGCGGCGGGAAGTTCGACCGGCGCACCGGGTACGAGGCCAACACGGTGGTGTTCGCGCACCTGACCGGCGTGCGGTGACGACGGCGCGCTGCGGTGGCGGCCGCGCGCCCCTCCGTGCCGACGCTCGCCAGGACTGCTCGGCAGGGCTGCTCGGTAGGACTGCTCAGTACGACTTGGGCAGGCCCAGGGTGTGCTGGGCGACGAAGTTGAGCACCATCTCCCGGCTCACCGGGGCGACCCGGCCGACCCGGGTGGCGGCCAGCAGCGCGCCCAGGCCGTACTCCTGGGTGAGGCCGTTGCCGCCCAGGGTCTGCACCGCCTGGTCGACGGTGCGGGCGGCGGCCTCCCCGGCCGCGTACTTGGCCATGTTGGCGGCCTCCCCGGCGGCCAGGTCCTCGCCCGCGTCGTAGAGCAGCCCCGCCTTCTGGGTCATCAGCCGGGCCAGCTCGATCTCCACCGCGCACTGGGCCAGCGGGTGCGCCAGGCCCTGGTGGGCGCCGATCGGGGTGGACCAGACGGTGCGGGTCTTCGCGTACTCCACCGCCTTGCCGAGCGCCTGCCGGGCCAGCCCGAGGGAGAAGGCGGCGGTCAGGATGCGCTCCGGGTTGAGGCCCGCGAACAGCTGGAGCAGGCCCGCGTTCTCGTCGCCCACCAGGGCGTCGGCGGGCAGCCGGACGTCGTCCAGGAAGACCTGGAACTGCTTCTCGGGGGCGACCAGCTCCATCGGGATCGCCCGGTACTCGAAGCCGGGGGTGTCCCGGGGGACGACGAACAGACAGGGCTTGAGCTTGCCCGTACGGGCGTCCTCGGTGCGGGCCACGAAGAGCACGGCGTCGGAGTGGTCGATGCCGGAGACGAAGACCTTGCGGCCGGTCAGCAGCCAGTCCTCGCCGTCCCGGCGGGCGACCGTGGAGATCCGGTGCGAGTTGCTGCCCGCGTCCGGCTCGGTGATGCCGAAGGCCATCTTGCGGCTGCCGTCGGCCAGTCCGGGCAGCCAGCGCCGCTTCTGCTCCTCGGTGCCGTACCGGGCTATCACCGTGCCGCAGATCGCCGGGGAGACGATCAGCAGCAGCAACGGGCAGCCCGCGGTGCCGAGTTCCTCCAGGACGATGGCGAGGTCGCTGATGCCGCCGCCCCCGCCGCCGTACTCGGCGGGCAGGTTGACGCCCAGGTAGCCGGCCTTGCCGGCCTCCGCCCACAGCTCCTCGGCGGGCTCGCCGGCCCGGGCCTTGGCCAGGTAGTAGGCGGAGCCGTAGCGGCGGCCGAGGTCGCCGACGGCCTTGCGCAGGGCGGTGCGTTCGGGGGTTTCGAGGAGCTGACTGCCGATGGCCGACATGCGTGGTCCTTCCGCGGTGCGGGTGGTCGGGCGGTACTCAGGCTTCTTCGGGGGACTTGACGACGGCGAGCAGGGCGCCGAGCCGGACCTGCTGGCCCGGGGTGACGCGCAGTTCCACCAGGGTGCCGTCGGCCGGGGCGGTGACGCGGTGCTCCATCTTCATCGCCTCCAGCACCAGCAGCGGCTGGCCGGCTGCCACGGTGTCGCCGACGGCGGCGGTGGTGCGCAGGACGGTGCCGGGCATCGGGGCGAGCAGGGCGCCCGGGTCGCTCTGGGCGGTGGGGTCGGGGAAGCGCGGCAGCACGGTGAGCGCGGTGCTGCCGGTCGGGGAGTCGACGTACACCTGGTCCCCGTAGCGGGCCACCTCGTAGCGTCGCTGCACCTCGCCCTCGCGCAGCAGGACGAACCCGGCCCCGGCCTCGACGAGTTCGACGTCCGGGTGGTCCACGGCCTCCAGGCCGCCCCTGGTCCGGCGGTAGCGGACCTCCAACTCGCCGCCGCCGGAGGCCCGGTAGCGCTTGGACTGGGGCTGGGAGGGCAGGTTGCGCCAGCCGGACGGCAGCGCCGTGCCGCGCTCGGCCGCGTCGGCCAGGGCGGCGGCCAGGGCGGCCCGCCCGGCGCCCCCGGCCTCGGGGGCGAGCAGCTCGGCCGCGTGCTCGGCCAGGAAGCCGGTGTGCAGCCGCCCGGCCAGGAAGGCCGGGTGCCGCAGCGCGCGGACCAGCAACTCCCGGTTGGTGGACGGCCCGTGGATCCTGGCCCGGGCCAGCGCGTCGGCCAGCTTCCGGGCGGCGGCGGCCCGGGTCGGCGCCCGGACGATCACCTTGGCGAGCATCGCGTCGTAGTGCGGGCTGATCTCGCTGCCGGCCTCCACCCCGGAGTCCAGCCGCAGTTCGGAGTCGATCCGGAGTCCGGAGTCCAGCCGCGCCCCGGAGTCCAGCCGCAGTCCGGTGCCGCCGAACTCGTGGTGCTCCGAGGTCAGTTCGAGGCGGTGCAGGGTGCCGGTCGCGGGCTGCCAGTCCTTGGCCGGGTCCTCGGCGTACAGCCGGGCCTCGATCGCGTGGCCGGTGCTCGGCGGCGGCCCGCCCGCGGGGAGCTCCTCGCCCTCGGCCACGGCGAGTTGGAGCGCGACCAGGTCCAGGCCGGTGACCGCCTCGGTGACCGGGTGCTCGACCTGGAGCCGGGTGTTCATCTCCAGGAAGTAGAACCGGCCGTCCCCGGTGAGCAGGAACTCGGCGGTGCCGGCGCCGACGTAGCCGATCGCCCGGGCGGCGTCCGCGGCCGCGGCGTGCAACGCGGCCCGCACCTGCGGCGGCAGGCCGGGGGCCGGGGCCTCCTCGATCACCTTCTGGTGCCGCCGCTGCAGGGAGCAGTCGCGGTCGCCCACCGCCCACACCGTGCCGTGGGCGTCGGCCAGCAGCTGCACCTCCACGTGCCGGCCGCTGGGCAGGTAGCGCTCGCAGAACACCTCGTCCGAGCCGAAGGCCTTGGCCGCCTCGGCCCGGGCCGCCGCCAGCTCGGCGGGCAGGTCCGCCAGCCGTTCGACCACCCGCATGCCGCGGCCGCCGCCGCCCGCCGCGGCCTTCACCAGCACCGGCAGGTCGGCCTCGGTCGGCTCGGCCAGCGCGCCCAGCACCGGCACCCCGGCCTCGGCCATCAGGCGCTTGGCGGCCGTCTTGGAGCCCATCGCGGCGATCGCGGCCGGTGGCGGGCCGACCCACAGCAGGCCGGCGTCCAGCACGGCCCGGGCGAACTCCGCGCTCTCCGACAGGAATCCGTACCCCGGGTGGACGGCGTCCGCCCCCGCCCGCAGCGCGGCCCGGACGATCAGCTCGCCGCGCAGGTAGGTGTCCGCGGGCGCGGCGCCGGGCAGCCGCACGGCCGCGTCCGCCTCCCGTACGTGCGGGGCCCCGGCGTCCGGGTCCGAGTGGACGGCCGTGGTCGCGATGCCGAGCTCCCGGCAGGTGCGGAACACCCGGCGGGCGATCTCGCCGCGGTTGGCGACCAGCAGGTTGGTGATCATCTGACCTCTCACATCCGGAAGACGCCGTAGCCACGCGCGCCCTCGACCGGCGCGTTGTGGATCGCGGACAGACACAGGCCCAGCACCGTACGGGTGTCGCGCGGGTCGATCACGCCGTCGTCGTACAGCCGGCCGGACAGGAAGACCGGCAGCGACTCCGCCTCGATTTGCTGCTCGACCATCGCCCGGATCGCCGCGTCCGCGTCCTCGTCGTACGGCTGCCCCTTCGCCGCGGCCGACCGGCGGGCCACGATCGAGAGCACCCCGGCGAGCTGCTGCGGGCCCATCACCGCGGACTTGGCGCTCGGCCAGGAGAACAGGAAGCGCGGCTCGTAGGCCCGGCCGCACATGCCGTAGTGGCCCGCCCCGTAGGAGGCGCCGAGCAGTACCGACAGGTGCGGGACCTTGGAGTTCGAGACGGCGTTGATCATCATCGCGCCGTGCTTGATGATGCCGCCCTGCTCGTAGTCCCGGCCGACCATGTAGCCGGTGGTGTTGTGCAGGAACAGCAGCGGGGTGTTCCGCTGGTTCGCCAACTGGATGAACTGGGCGGCCTTCTGGGACTCCGCGCTGAACAGCACCCCCTGGGCGTTGGCCAGGACGCCCACCGGGTAGCCGTGCAGCCGGGCCCAGCCGGTGGCCAGGCTGGTGCCGTACAGCGGCTTGAACTCGTCGAAGTCGGAGCCGTCGACGATCCGGGCGATCACCTCGCGCGGGTCGAAGGGCACCTTGAGGTCGCCCGGGACGATGCCCAGCAGCTCCTCCTCGTCGTACTTCGGCGGCTCGGCGGCGCTGTCCGGGTCCGGGCCCGGCTTGCGGTGCTCCAGCCGGGCGACGATCCGGCGGGCGATCCGCAGCGCGTCCGCCTCGTCCACCGCGAAGTGGTCGGCCAGGCCGGAGCTGCGGGCGTGCATCTCGGCGCCGCCCAGCGACTCGTCGTCGGCCTCCTCGCCGGTCGCCATCCTCACCAGCGGCGGGCCGCCGAGGAACACCTTGGCGCGCTCCTTGACCAGCACGGTGTGGTCCGACATCCCCGGCACGTAGGCGCCGCCGGCCGTCGAGTTGCCGAACACCACGGCCACGGTGGGGATCCCGGCCGCCGAGAGCCTGGTCAGGTCGCGGAACAGGGCGCCGCCCGGGATGAAGATCTCCTTCTGGCTGGGCAGGTCCGCCCCGCCGGACTCGACCAGGTTCACCAAGGGAAGCCGGTTCTGCAGCGCGATCTCGTTGGCCCGCAGGGCCTTCCGCAGCGTCCACGGGTTGCTGGCGCCGCCGCGCACCGTCGGGTCGTTGGCGGTGATCACGCACTCCACGCCCTCGATCACCCCGATGCCGGTGACCAGCGCGGCGCCCACCGGGTGGTCACTGCCCCAGGCCGCCAGCGGGGAGAGCTCCAGGAACGGCGAGTCCTGGTCCACCAGCAGCTCGATCCGCTCCCGGGCCAGCAGCTTGCCCCGCCTGCGGTGGCGCTCCACGTACTTGGGGCCGCCGCCGGCCAGCGCCTTGGCGTGCTCGGCGTCCAGCTCCGCCAGCTTGGCGACCATCGCGGCACGGTGCTCCGCGTACTCGGGCCCGGCCGGGTCGACGCGGGTGGGCAGGACGGTCACAGCAGGGCCTCCGGAATGTCGAGGTGGCGCGAACGCAGCCACTCCCCCAGGGCCTTCGCCTGCGGGTCGAAGCGGTGCTGGGCGGCGACGCCCTCGCCGAGCAGGCCGGTGAGGGTGAAGTTGACGGCCCTGAGGTTCGGCAGCAGGTGCCGGGCGGCGGGCAGGTCGGCGGTCTCGGGGAGCAGTTCGCGCAGCCGGTCGACGGTGAGGGTGTGCGCCAGCCAGCGCCAGGCGTCCTCGGTGCGGGCCCAGACGCCCAGATTGGCGTCGCCGCCCTTGTCGCCGCTGCGGGCGCCGAGCACCCGGCCGAGCGGGGCGCGGCGGGTCGGGCCCGGGGGCGGGGATGCGGGCAACTCGTGCTCCACGGCGGCCACTTGGCCGGTGACGGGGGCGGGCGGGACGGCGATCCGGCGACCGTCCGGCAGGACGGCGGTGTGCTCGACCAGCGCGGCGTCCACGTACGCGGCGGTGAACACCCCGTACGGGGCGCCCGGGCCGGGCGGGGCGGTGAGGTGGAAGCCCGGGTACCCGGCGAGGCCCAACTCCACGGCGGCCTTGCCGAGTTCACGGCCGACCTTGGCCGGATCCCGGTCCCGGGCGGTCAGCCGGAGCAGGGCGGACGCGGCCTCCTCGGTGTCGGCGTCCGGGTGGTCGGTGCGGGCGAGGGTCCAGCGCAGCTCGGCCGGACGGGCCTCGGGCGGCAGGGCGGCGGCGAACTGCCGTCGCACCAGGGCGACCTTGGCCTCGATGTCCAGGCCGGTCAGCACGAAGACCACCTCGTTGCGGTGGCCGCCCAGCCGGTTCAGGCCGACCTTGAGGGTCGGCGGCGGGGCCTCGCCGCGCACGCCGTCGATCCGCACCCGGTCCGGGCCCTCCTCGGTGAGCCGCACGGAGTCCAGCCGGGCGGTCACGTCGGGGCCGAGGTAGTGCGCTCCGCCGGTCTCGTACAGGAGTTGGGCGGTGACCGTGCCGATCGTGACGGCCCCGCCCGTCCCGGGGTGCTTGGTGATCACGCTGGAGCCGTCGGCGTGCAGTTCGGCCAGCGGGAAGCCCGGGCGGTCCACGTCGTGCTCGCCGAAGAAGGCGTAGTTGCCGCCGGTCGCCTGCGCCCCGCACTCCAGCACGTGCCCGGCCACCACCGCCCCGGCCATGGCGTCCAACTCGCCCGGGCCCCAACCGAAGTGGGCGATCGCCGGGCCGGCCACCAGTGCGGCGTCCGTCACCCGCCCGGCCACCACCACGTCCGCCCCCGCTCCGAGACAGGCGGCGATGCCGAACCCGCCCAGGTAGGCATTGGCGGCCAACAGGCCGTCGGGCAGGCCGAGTTCCTCACTGCGTGGCAGCAGGTCGTCACCCTCGACGTGGGCGACGGCGGTCGGCACGCCGAGGCGCTGCGCCAACTCCCGCAACCGCTCCGCGAGCCGGGCCGGATTGAGGCCCCCCGCGTTCACCACGATCCGGACGCCCCGGTCCCGGGCCAGGCCCAGGCACTCCTCCATCTGCCGCAGGAACGTCCGGGCGTACCCGAGCGACGGATCCCGCAGCCGGTCCCGCGCCAGGATCAGCATGGTCAACTCGGCGAGGTAGTCCCCGGTGAGCACGTCCAGCGGCCCACCCGTCAGCATCTCCCGCACCGCCGCGAACCGGTCCCCGTAGAACCCCGAGGCATTGCCGACCCGCAGCACCGATCCTCCGCGCACCAAAGCGCCTCCCCTACCGGCCTGTTGACGCCACCCGTCACGAGCGCCGTCGGGCAGCAGCGTGGCACCGGGCCGAGAAAAAAGCAATCATGCCTGCTTGTTTTTCCGCCGCACGGGAGCCTGCGCGCCGGCTTTCGGTTTCGGCCGCCGAAGGCTCTGTTCGGGCCAGTCATCCGGGAACGCGGCTCCCGGACCGCCCGCCGGGACGATGCTGTGGGTGCTGCCCCGCGTGGCCGCACGGCCACGGGGAGACGGCCCGCCCGACCGAGATACCCATCACCGCCAGCACCGAGCCTCGACTGCGCGCCTTCTGCCGCATCGTGTGAAGCGCCGGAGTAGGGAGTCCTGATCGTGCCGTCCTTGCTGAACTACGCCATCCTCACCGATCCCACCACGCTCTCGGCGTCGCAGCCCGGGGCACCGTCCGTGGGAACCGTTTACGTGATCGTCTCCAACACCCACCAGTCCCAGGTGCGGTGGGATTTCATCGACGTGGAGATACCGGTCGGCAACGGCCCCGACGACCTGACGGGCGACCCCACGGCGATCAGCGCGAGCATCGAGAAGGACTACACCGTCAACCGGGAGCCGGAACCGGCGTTCGACTGGGACAAGACGCTCGGCCGCTTCCGGGCGCACGACCCCTCCGGGGGGAGGCTGACCCTGCCGGACGCGGAGTCGCTGGTCCTGAAACTGGAGAACATCCCGGTCTCCGACCTGGCGGGGCTGGTCCGGCTGAAGATCCACGAGCGCTCCGGCGGCGGCGACGACAACCTCCCCGTGCGGCGGGCGACCTTCACCACCACGCTCGGGCTGGTGAAGCAGGCTCCGAGGACCCCCCGCAACTTCCGCCCGGAGCGGAGCTCCCTGGTCGACGTGGACGCGGGTCAGAACGTCGTACTGGCGTGGGAGGGGCCGGACAACCTCGACTACTGGATCCGCGATCCGCGCGGGAACGAGGTGCTCGTCCAGTCGGCGGCCCAGGGGCCGCAGGTGACCCAGCGGTCCTACACCTGGTCGCCCCCCGCCGCGCCGAGGCGGGGCACCACCTACACGCTCGTCGCCGGGACGACCACCGCCGCACAGCAGCACCAGGGGTACTTCCTCACCACCACGGTCCACGCGCTCGTCCCCGAGTACGACAGCGGGACGCGCACCCCGTGGGTCGAGCAGGCGCCGAGCAGGAGCCGGGTCGCCTTCTCCGCGACCGGGGTGGAGGTCCACGACGGGACCGGCGCCCCGGGATCCGTCCTGGCCGACAAGGTCGACGCGGACCGCGTGAACGCCAGGACGGTGCACGGCCGCGACGCCGGCGACGGATGGATCGACTTCCCGCAGGGCGGCGTGCACGTGCACAAGGAGGGCAAGCAGGACCGGGGGACGGTCTGGGCCGACCGGGCCGACGTGAACGGCGTGAAGACCGCGTGGGTGCAGGGGCCGGGCGACAGCGACGGGTGGATCGAGTTCCCGCCGAACGGGCTGAACGTGTTCCACGGCCAGGGAAGGGCCTGGGGGACGGTCTGGGCCGACCGGGCCGACCTGAACGGCGTGACCACGCACTGGGCGGAGGGACCGGACGGGAAGAAGAGCCGCATCGCCTTCACCGAAACGGGCGTGAAGATCACCGACCCCGAGAAGAAGCGGGGCACCGTGGTCGCCGGCGAGACCAACGTGCGCAGCGTGGTCACCCCCTGGGTGTCGGGGCCCCAGGCCGGAGCGGGATGGATCTCCTTCCCGAACGAAGGGGTGGACGTGCACCGGGACGGGGAGGTCTCCTTCGGGAGGATTCGCTACGCCTCGTACAAGGAGTCGCAGACGGTGAACGACCGCCCCGTGCACCGCAGGCTGCCCCCGTACGAGTGGCCGCCGCCGAAGTCCGGGGAGTGAGGCGGGACTTGTGGACCAGGCCAGGTCCCGCCCTGGCCGCGGGTGATTATCCGCTGGGTTCGCGGTCGGTTCGCGGGATAGCCTCGGCGGCATGACCTGGCTTCCTGCTGACTTCGTCCACCCCGTCCATGTGCCGCTGCTGGACGGGGCGTACCACCTGCGGCCGATCCGGGAGGCCGACGCGCCGATGGACTATCCGGCGGTGATGGGGTCGCGGGAGCGGCTGTTCGGGATGTTCGGGCCGGCCTGGGGGTGGCCGGCCGAGACGATGACGGCCGAGGCGAACCGGGTGGACCTGGCCCGGCACGAGCGGGAGATCGCCGCGCACCAGTCGTTCAACTACGTGCTGCTGGACGCGGCCGAGACGGCGGTGCACGGGTGCGTGTACATCGATCCGCCGGAGCGGGTCGGGGCGGACGGGGAGATCGCCTGGTGGGTGGTGGACGAGCTGGTCGGCGGCGAGGTGGAGCGGGCGCTGGACGCGCTGGTGCCGCGGTGGATCGCCACGGAGTGGCCGTTCCGGCAGCCGCGGTTCCTCGGGCGCGACCTCGGCTGGGAGGAGTGGCTGGCCCTGCCGGAGGCTCCGGGTGCCTGAGCGCGCGCTGAGTTTCGGGACGGTGGCGGCGGCCTACGAGCGCTACCGGCCGGGGTATCCGGCGGAGCTCTTCGACCTGGTCGCGGAGTACGCGGCGGAGCAGGCGGGCGGGCCGGTGCGGACGGCGCTGGAGATCGGGGCCGGAACGGGCAAGGCCACCCGGCTGTTCGCCGGTCGCGGCGTCGCCGTGACCGCGACCGAGCCGGACGCCGCCATGCTCGCCGAGCTGCGCCGGCACGCCCCGGGGAACGTCCGGACGGTGCGGGCCGCGTTCGAGGAGCTGCCGCCGGACGGCCCGTACGACCTGGTGTACGCGGCGGCGGCACTGCACTGGACCGACCCGGTGGGCCGGTGGCGGCGGGTGGCCGAACTGCTGCGCCCGGGCGGTGTGTTCGCCTGTTTCGGCGGGCCCGTCCAGCTGGCCGACCCCGAACTGGCGGAGGCCGTACGGGTGGTGCGGGCGCCGTTCCTGGCGAGCGATGACGTGCCGTCCCCGGACGGCACGCCGCCGGAGCGGGCGTTGCAGTGGCCGGGCACCGAGCTGCGCCGCTCCGAGTGGTTCGACCAGGTGCAACAGCTGGTGCTGCCACGGCTGTTGACGATGGCTGCGGAGGAGTACCTCGGCCATCTGTCGACGGTCTCGGCCTATCTGCTGCTGCCGGAGGACACCCGGGCGGAGGTGTTCCGCCGGATCCTGGCGGTGCTGCCGGAGCGGGTCGCACTGGAGGCGGACATCACCGTCCACCTCGCGCGGCGCCGCTGATTCGTGGCTTCCGCCAGTACGACGGCGCGTCAGGCTCCGCCAGACTTCCCAGCACAGCACAGGGCTGCGCACACGGGAGGACGACACGATGAGCGTGCAGCAGTACGACCTGATCGGTGAGGCGTTCGAGGGGTTCAAGGCACTGCCGCTGACCCGCTACGGCGAGGTGCCGAGCGTGCTCGGCCTGGTCGGGGACGTCCGTGGCAGGAGCGTCCTGGACCTCGCCTGCGGCACCGGCTTCTACAGCCGGGAGCTGCGCCGGCGCGGCGCGGCGGACGTGCTCGGGGTCGACATCTCCACCGAGATGGTCGCCGCCGCCCGGTCCTTCGAGGAGCGCGACCCGCTGGGGGTACGTTACGAGGTCGGCGACGTGGCCGAACTGCGGGAGCTGGAGCGGAAGTTCGACGTAGCCCTGGCGGTGCAGTGCCTCAACTACGCGGAGGACCGGGCCACCCTGGACCGGATGTGTCGCAGCATCCACCGCAGCCTGCTGCCGGGCGGGGAGCTCGTCGTCTTCGCCCAGAAGCCGGACTACGCCTTCGACTGCCTCACCCTGGAGCAGTACGGGTTCCGCTGCGAGCCGACCGGCGAGCAGGGTGAGATCGGACCGCGGGTGCGGGTCACCGCGCTCCTCGACCCCCGGCCGATCAGCATCCTCGGCACCGTCCCGCGCCGCGAGGTCTACGAGGAGGCGCTGCGGGCGGCCGGGTTCACCGGGCTGGAGTGGGTGCCGCTGCGGATCTCCGAGGAAGGCCTGCGCGAGTACGGCGAGGAGTTCTGGGCGGACGTGCTCGCCCACCCGCCGCTGGAGATGCTGCGCTGCCGCGCCGCCTGAGCAGCCGCGCGAGCCGCACGACCGAGCCCGACGGCCCGGCCCCCGGACACCGGTCCGCACGGGGGTCGGGCCGTCGGGCCGTCGGCTTGTCCGGGCCGTCGGGCCGTCCGGGCCCCGTCCAGGTCATCCGGGGAGGCGATCAGTTTTCGAGAAGCGCCCGCCCGGGGACCGCGCCTAGCGTTGCAGTCATGAACGACATCAGCATTCACTGGACCTTCCTCCCCCACACCGACCCGGAGGCCTCGCTGGCCTTCTACCGCGACCTGCTCGGCTTCGAGGTCCGCAAGGACGTCGGCGGCGGCCCGATGCGGTGGATCACCGTCGGGCCCGCCGACCAGCCCGACGTGTCGCTGGTGCTCGAGCCGCCGTTCGCGGACCCGGGCATCACCGAGGACGAGCGGCGTACCATCACCGAGATGATGGCCAAGGGGACGTACGCGCGGGTGGTGCTCGCCACCGCCGACCTGGACGCGGTGTTCGACCGGTTGAAGTCCGGCGGCGCCGAGCTCGTCCAGGAGCCGACCCTGCAGCCGTACGGCATCCGCGACTGCGCCTTCCGCGACCCGGCGGGCAACATGGTCCGCTTCAACGAAGTCCGCTGACCCCTCCCCGGGGGAGGGGGGGGGGGGGGGGGGGGGGGGGGGGGGGGGGGGGGGGGGGGGGGGGGGGGAAAACACGAGGACTACAAGAAGAAAAAAGGCAAGACAGCGC
>NZ_JBVHYH010000105.1:0-25254 GCF_055569135.1 Kitasatospora sp. NPDC029367 | reverse complement strand
CTTTCCCACCCCCCCTCGCCGCTGGGGGGGGAAACGCCCGAGGGGGCACGGGGGACCCCCCCCCCGCCCCCCCCCCCCCCCCCTCCGCCGTCCGGCCACGCCGGAATCCCCCGCCGGAATCCCCGCGCCGGGCTCCCCGCCGGGCCCCCAGTGGCTGGCTCAGGCCGCCAGCACCGGGCCGTCGACCGCCGCGGGCGCCTCCCCGGCCTCCTTGGTCGCCGTGGCCTCCCCAGCCTCGGTGGCCGCCGCCCGCTCCGCCGTACGCAGCCGCAGCGCCAGCAGCAGCACCACGACCATCACCCCGCCCGCCGACAGGAAGACCACGTCCACGGCGTCCGTGAAGCTCCGCAGCGCGTGCTCCCGGGCCGCACCGGTCAGCGTGCGCACCGCGGAGAGGGAGCGTCCGGGCTCACCGGCCTCGAACACCCGGGTCAGCACCGTGCCGAAGAGCGCCGCGCCGAGCGCGTTGCCGAGGGTCTGGAAGAACCGGACGCCGGTCGTCGCGACGCCGAGCTGCTCGCGCGGGGCGGTGTCCTGCACCATGGTGATCAGCTGCCCGATCAGCTGCCCGAACCCGGCTCCGAGCAGGGCGAGTTCGGCGCCCACCGCCCACAGCGGGGTGTCCGGGCCGCTGAGCCCGAGCAGGGCCAGGGCGAGCACCGAGACGCCCGAGCCGACGACCAGGAAGGTGCGCGGCCGGTGGCCGCGGGCGATCAGCCGGGTGGCGAGCAGGCCGACGCCGGTCATCCCGGCGGCCATCGGCATCAGGAAGAGGCTGGCCGTGGTCGGGGCGACCCCCCGGGCGATCTGCAGGTAGAGCATCACGTAGACGATCGCGCCCACCATGCCCGTCCCGACCAGGCCCTGGACCGCGAAGCCGATCCGCACCACCGGGATCCGGAACAGCGAGAGCGGGAGCACCGGCTCGGCGGCGGTGGCCTGGCGCCACAGGAAGAGCCCGAGCGAGGCCAGGGTGGCGGCGCAGAGCCCGAGGATCACCGGGGACGTCCAGGCGTAGTCCTTGCCGCCCCACTCGGTGACCAGCAGCAGCCCGGTGGCGAAGGCGCCGGCCAGGGTGGCGCCGAGGAAGTCCAGGCCGCGCCGGCCGAGGTTGCGCGGCAGCTTGACCACCAGGGCGAAGCCGGCCAGGACGAGCAGGCCGAGCGGCACGTTGACGTAGAAGATCCAGCGCCAGCCGAGGTGGTCGGTGAACAGCGCGCCGACCAGCGGGCCGACCGCCATGCCGAGCCCGGCGACGATGCCCCCCATCGCACCGCCCTTGCCGCCCCTGCGCTCCGCCGGATCCTGGAGCTGGGCCATCACCACCATGGTCACGCTCATCAGCCCTCCGCCGCCGATGCCCTGGACGGCCCGGAAGGCGATCAGTTCGCCCATCGACTGCGCGGCCCCGCAGAGCACCGAGCCGAACAGGAAGGTGCCGACCGCGCCCAGCAGCACCCGCTTGGCGCCGTACACGTCGCAGAGCTTGCCGTAGAGCGGGAGCAGCGCGGTGGCCGCCAGCGAGAAGGCGCTGACCATCCAGGGCAGCCGGTCGACGCCGTGGACCGGGTCGAGGTCGCGGACGATCGGCACGGTGGCCGCCGAGACGATGTTGGAGTCGAGCACGGCCAGCACGATCGTCACCAGGCAGAGCAGCATGGCGAGTTGGCGCTGGGCGGTGGTCATCAGGGTGGATCCGGCCGGGCCGGGTGTGAGCGGGGCAGCGGTTGCCATCGGGAAGTCCCCCCGGGTGTGTGGAGTCGGCCCCGACCGGTGCGGTCCGGCGGGCTCGGCACCAACCATGGCAGCAACTTTGGACCGGGTCAATTCTTCATCTGGACCAATCTTTCAGCCAGGCACATCTTTCTGCTCGGTCTAGCTTTGATCCTGGTACAGTCTTCGCATGGCGACCCACCACGGCTTGGACCTCGGCCCCGACCGCGACCTCGACGCCCTGCCGCTGCGCGAGCGCAAGAAGATCCAGACCGGCAGCCGGATCTTCCGCACGGCCATCGGCCTGTTCGTCGAACGGGGCTTCGACCAGGTCTCGGTGGCCGAGATCGCGGCCGCCGCCGAGGTCTCCAAGATGACCGTGTTCAACTACTTCCCGACCAAGGAGGACCTGGTCCTCGGGCCGGTGGAGCAGCACCTCGACGAGCCCGCCCGGGTGGTGCGCGACCGCGCCCCGGGCACCTCGGCGGTGACGGCGCTGCGCGAGCACTTCCTGGCCGCCCTGGAGCGCCGGGACCCGGCCACCGGCCTGAACGACGACGCGGTGGTGCTGGACGTGATCCGGCTGATCCACGCCACCCCGTCGCTGGCCCTGCGCGCCACCTCGGCCTTCGACCGGCGCGCCCAGAGCCTGCTCGCCGACGAACTGCGCCGGCAGGACCCGGCCCATGACGAGCTGACCGCCCGGGTCGCGGCCGCCCAGCTGCTCGCCGTCCGGCTCACCCTGATCGCCGGCAACCACCTGCGGATGCTGGCCGGTGAGCGCGCCGCGGACGCCCTGCCCGGCGCCCTCGACGAGGCCCGGCGCGCCTTCGCCGTGGTCGAACACGGCCTCGGCACGTACTGCGCGGGCCCGGCCCGACCGGGCGCAGGCGCCGCCTGACCGAGGACCGGACCGGCCCGGCCCGAAAGAGCGCCGGACCGGCCTGAGAGAGTGGGCGCACCACGACCGACGCCGGAGGTGCGCATGGACCAGCCACTGCTCACGCGGGACCGCTCCGCCCTGCCCACCCGGGCCGAGGGCCTGAACGCGTACGTCGGCGAGGACGGCGTCGCCGTCCTGGAGTTCGCCCGCCCGCACCGCCGCAACGCGGTGACCCTGGCGATCTGGCGGGCGCTGCCCGAGGTGCTGGACCGGCTCGCCGAGCAGCCGGGCGTACGGGCCCTGCTGCTGACCGGCGCCGGGAACACCTTCAGCGCGGGCGCGGACATCACCGAACTCGCCGAGGTGTACGGCGATCCGCAGCGCGCGGACGCGTACCACGCGGTCAACGTGGCCGCCGAGGAGGCGCTCGCGGCCTTCCCGCACCCGACCCTCGCCGTGGTGCACGGCGCCTGCGTGGGCGGCGGCTGCCAGCTGGCCGTCGCCTGCGACCTGCGCTTCGTCGCCGAGGACGCCCGGGTGGGGATCACCCCGGCCAAGCTCGGTGTGGTCTACCCGGCGGTGCCGACCCTGCGGCTGGCCCGGCTGGTGGGTCCGGCCCGGGCCAAGTACCTGCTGTTCTCCGGCGAGTTGGTGCGCGGCCGGGACGCGCTGCCGCTGGGCCTCGCCGAGCGGGTCCTGCCGGACGCCGAACTGGACGCCGCCGCACTGGAGTTCGCCCGGCTGCTGACCACCCGCTCGACCCAGACGATCGGCGCGGTGAAGGCCGCGCTGGCCGTCCCGGCGGAGCGGGCGGCCGAGGCGCTGGAGCCCTGGGAGCGGCGCTCGCGGGAGGCCTCGGACGTGCACGAGGGGCTGGCCGCGTTCCTGGCGGGCCGCCCGGCGCGGTTCTGAGCCGCAACCCGGCGGGCCCTCCGCACGGACGGCAGCACCGCCCACTCACGTACGATCATCGGACCGACGCCGAGCCGTCGACCGCCCTTCCCCACCCGGAGCACCCACCCCGATGACCACCGAGGCCACGACCGCCCCCACCAGCCGGACGACCTGGGCCCGCCGGGTCACCGACGGCGTCGAGCCGAAGAACGTGATCATCGCGGTCTGCCTGCTGATCGGCGGCCTGCGCTACGGCTGGTCCGGCCTCGGCTGGGCCGCCTTCGCCGCACTGTTCGCGGCCGTCATCCCGACCCTGTTCATCCAGCGCGGCATCCGCAAGGGCACCCTGGAGGACCGCCACGTCGGCCACCGCCAGCGCCGGCTGACCGTCATCCCGTTCATCATGGGCTCGGTCGCCGTCAGCTTCGCGGTGATGATCCTGGCGCACGCCCCGCGCGACCTCACCGCGATGGTGGCGGCGATGTTCGCCTCGCTGGTGCCGATCCTGGTGATCACCGTCTGGTGGAAGGTCTCCGTGCACACCGCCGTGGCGGCCGGCGCGGTGGCCTGCCTCGGCATCGCGCTCGGCCCGCTGTGGCTGCTGCTCTACCCGCTGGTCGCGGTGATCGGCTGGTCCCGGGTGGTGCTGCGGGACCACACCACCGCGCAGACGATCGTCGGCGCGGTGGTCGGCTCCCTCTCCGCCGGGCTGACCTTCTGGCTGGCCCGATAGCCAAGCCCGATAACCAGGCCCGACCATCGGGCCCGCCGGTCCGGCCCGGCAGTCCCGGCCCGATAGCCCGGCCCGGCAGTCCCGGCCCGTCCCCGGCTAGCGGATCGGCATCCCCGAGACCGCCCGGGCGATCACCAGCCGCTGGATCTCGCTGGTCCCCTCGAAGATCGAGTAGATCGCGCTGTCCCGGTGCATCCGCTCCACCGGGTACTCCCGGGTGAAGCCGTTGCCGCCGAGGATCTGCATCGCCTGCGCGGTGACGAACTTGGCCGTCTCGCCCGCGTACAGCTTGGACATCGAGCCCTCGGCCGCGGTGAACGGCTGGTTGTTGGCGGCCATCCAGGACGCCCGCCAGACCAGCAGCCGGGCCGCGTCGATCCGGGTCCGCATGTCGGCGAGCTGGAAGGCCACGCCCTGGTTGTCGATGATCGGGCGGCCGAACTGCTCCCGGGTCTTCGCGTAGTCCAGCGCGACCTCGTACGCGGCCCGGGCGATGCCGATCGCCTGCGCCCCGACGGCCGGGCGGGAGGCCTCGAAGGTCGCCATCGCCGCATTGCCCCGGCCGCCCGCCCGCTTGACGCCCTCCCGGGCCCGGGCCAGCCGCTCGTCCAGCTTCTCCTTGCCGCCGAGCAGGCAGCTGCCGGGCACCCGGACGCCGTCCAGCACCACCTCGGCGGTGTGCGAGGCGCGGATGCCGTGCTTCTTGAACTTCTGGCCCTGGCTCAGCCCGGGGGTGCCCGGCGGGACGACGAAGGAGGCGTGCCCGCGGGTGCCCAGCTCCGGGTCCACGCTGGCCACCACGACGTGCACGGCGGCGATCCCGCCGTTGGTGGCCCAGGTCTTGGTGCCGTTGAGCACCCACTCGTCCTTGGCCTCGTCGTACACGGCCCGGGTGCGCAGCGCGCCCACGTCGGAGCCGGCGTCCGGCTCGGAGGAGCAGAAGGCGGCCACCTTGACGTCGTCGGGGGTGCCGAACATCTGCGGGGTCCAGGTGCCGATCTGCTCGTCGGTGCCGTTGGCGAGCACCGCGACGGCGGCCAGCGTGGTGCCGACGATGGCCAGCCCGATGCCCGCGTCGCCCCAGAACAGCTCCTCCATGGCGATCGGGATGCCGACGCCGGAGGGGTCGAAGTACTGCTGGGCGTAGAAGTCCAGCGAGTAGATGCCCAGCTTGGCGGCCTCCTGGATGACCGGCCAGGGGGTCTCCTCCCGCTCGTCCCACTCGGCCGCGACGGGGCGGATCACGTCGGCGGCGAAGCCGTGCAGCCAGTCGCGTACGGCGAGCTGGTCCGCGCCCGGGTCCAGCGAGAACGTGCTGCTCATGGGGGAGCCTCCGCAGAAGGGGTGACGACGCAGGGTTCACGGCCGCCCGATGCGACCCACCGGGGTGTTACCCCGGGTAACATGGTCGGAGTCTGCTACTG
Source organism: Kitasatospora sp. NPDC029367 (assembly GCF_055569135.1). Classification (NCBI taxonomy): domain Bacteria; kingdom Bacillati; phylum Actinomycetota; class Actinomycetes; order Kitasatosporales; family Streptomycetaceae; genus Kitasatospora; species Kitasatospora sp. NPDC029367. The sequence continues at coordinate 19,607 of NZ_JBVHYH010000105.1, read as the reverse complement.
ATTGGTAACCGGTGTCAACGCCCAGGCCACCCAGAATCCCGAGGAGCAGCGCATGTCCCGAGAGCCCCGCCGCGAGCAGCTGCTCAACGCCGCCGACCGGGTCATCCAGCGCGAGGGGCCGAGCGCCAGCATGAACGCCATCGCCGCCGAGGCCGGCATCACCAAGCCGATCCTCTACCGCCACTTCGGCGACCGGACCGGCCTGATCAGGGCGCTGACCGAGCGCCACACCAGCGGCCTGCTGGCCGCCGTCCGGGCCGCCCTGGCCGAACCGCTGGAACGCCGCGACCGGGTCGAACATGTCCTGGACACCTACCTCGCCGGGATCGAGGCCCGCCCCCAGGTCTACCGGCTGCTCACCCACCCCGAGCCCGGCGACCCCAGCGGCGCGGGCAACGCCCTCGCCCCCGCGCTGCGGCAAATCGCCGAGGAGATCACCCGCGCCGTGCAGAACCAGGTCGACCTCGGCGCCGACCGCGACCTGCTCGCCGAGGCCTGGGGCCGGGGCATCACCGGCATGGTGCTGGCCGCCGGCGACTGGTGGCTGGAGACCAGACCCTGCACGCGCACCCGCATGGTGCAGGCCCTGGCCGACCTGCTCTGGGGCCGGCTCGCCGCCGCCGCGGACCTGCCCACCGCCATCCTGCCGCCCACCCCCGCCGAACCGAACGGCGACTGAACCCGACGTTCTCCCAGGGCAGTTGCACCGACCCCGGCCACGCACGACCCTTGTGCCGGCCCGGCGGCCGCGGGCATCATCGGGCCCCCACCCCCCGCCGTGCGAGGTCCCCGATGCGCCTGTGCCGCACCGCCGTCGCCCTGCTGCTCGCCGCCACCGCCGCCCTCGGCGGCGCCGCCCCGGCCGCCGCCCACAGCGGCCACCCGACCCGCTTCCCCACCGGCACGGCCACCGGCCCGGACGGCCGTACCGCCCTCACCGACGACCAGGGCCGCCGCCTCCAACTGCGCGGCTTCAACCTCGACAAGTACGCCGAGGCCACCCCGGCCGACCTCGACTCCGTCGCCGCCCAGGGGTTCACCCTGGTCCGGCTGCCGGTCTCCTGGACCAGGCTGGAGCCCGAACGCGGCCGCCTCGACCCCGCCGAACTGCACCGGATCCAGGCGCTCCTCGACCGGGCCGACCGCCTCGGCCTGCTCGTCCTGGTCGACTTCCACCAGGACGTCTACGGGCCGCAGTTCGGCGGCGGCACCAACGGCATCCCGCGCTGGGCCACCCGCGACGACGGCCTGCCGTTCACCCCCGACCCGAAGGACTGGTTCGCCGGCTACTTCCAGCCCGCCGTCCAGGCCGCCTTCCGCCACCTCTACGACGACCCCGACCTGCGCGCCTGGCAGGCCGACTTCTACACCCGGCTCGCCCGCGAACTGTGCGGCCACCGCTCCCTGTTGGGCTACGACCTGTTCAACGAGCCGTTCGGCCCGGTGGACGGCGACCCGACCGACCCGGCCGTGCTCGCCGCCGCCTCCGCCGCCCTGGAACAGGGCCGGCTCGCCGACATGTACCGCCGCCTGATCGCCGCCGTCCGCCGGGCCGACTCCCGCGCCTGGCTGTTCGTCGAACCGACCGTGCTGGTCGGCCAGGGCGTGCCCACCGCCCTCCCCGGCTTCACCGACCCCCGCCCCGGCGCGCCCCGGCTCGGCTACGCCCCGCACTTCTACGACACGGCGGTGGAGAACGGCGCCGACTGGAACCCCGCCGACGGCTTCGTCGAGCAGTACACCGCCGCGATCACCGGCTACCCGGCCGCCCACCACCTGCCCGTACTGGTCGGCGAGTGGGGGCCGCCCGACTCCCGCACCCCCGGCAACACCCTGCTGGTCCGCCAGCAGGTCGCCGCGATGGACGGCTTCGCCGAGGGCTGGACGATGTGGTACTGGTGCCGGGGCACCGGCGGCTACTGCGCCCTCGACCCCGCCGGCCGCCCGGCCCCCGGCGACGGCCCCGCCTTCGGCCCTTACCCGGCGGCCGTCCCCGGCACCGACGTCCGGACCACCCCCGGGGGCGCCGCGGGCGCCACCACCGTGCGCTGGACGGCCGACGGCAGCGGCCGCACCGGCGAACTCGTCCTGCCGCCCGCCGCGTTCCCGCACGGCACCCGGGTCGCCGTCTCCCCCGCCGACGCCCGGGCCGAGGTCGAGCAGCCCGCGGACGGCCGCGCGGGAACCGTACGGATCCGGCTCCCGCACGCCCGCCCGGGCACACCGGTGACGGTGACGCTCACCCCACGCTGACCGGCCCGGACCGCGCAACCGGCCCGGACCGCGTGACTGGCCCAACCCGCGTGACTAGCCCAGACCGCGGCGCTCCAGCAGCGGCGCGGTCTCCGGCGCCCGCCCGACCACCGCGCGGAAGGACTCCAGCGGGTCCCGGCCGAACCCGCGCGCCAGCAGCTCGCGCCGGAACAGCTCACCGCTGTCCCGCACCGACCGCCCGTTCGTCTCGAACCACCGCACGGTGTCCGCGTCCAGCACCTCCGACCAGATGTACGCGTAGTACCCGGCGCTGTAGCCGCTGGAGAAGATGTGCTGGAAGTACGGCGTGCGGTAGCGCGGCGGGATCGCCGGCACCGCGAGACCGGCCTCCGCCAGCACCCGCGCCTCGAACTCCTCGGCGTCCTCGACCCGGTGGCCCTGCGGCAGGGTGTGCCAGGCCCAGTCCAGCAGCGTCGCCGCGAGGTACTCCACCGTCCGGAAGCCCTCCCCGAACCGCTCGGCCGCGGTCATCCGCTCGACCAGCTCGGCCGGCAGCGGCTCCCCGGTGACGTGGTGGCGGGCGTAGTTGGCCAGCACCTCGGGCCGGACCATCCACATCTCGTTGACCTGCGAGGGGAACTCCACGAAGTCCCGCGGCACGGCGGTGCCCGCGAACAGCGGGTACCGCACGTCCGAGAACAGCCCGTGCAGCGCGTGCCCGAACTCGTGGAACAGGGTGCGCACCTCGTCCCAGCTCAGCAGCGCCGGCTCGCCCGGCGCCGGGCGCGGGATGTTGAGGGTGTTGAGCACCACCGGCCGTCGCCCGGTCAGCCCGGACTGGCCCACCAGCTCGTCCATCCAGGCGCCGCCGCGCTTGGACGCCCGGGCGTGGAAGTCCCCGATGAACAGGCCCAGCGCGGTGCCGTCCTCCTCGAACACCTCGAAGACCCGGGCGTCCGGGTGGTGCGCCGTCAGCTCCGGCCGCTCGGTGAAGGTGATCCCGTACGCGAGCCCGGCGGCGAAGAACACGCCGTCCACCAGCACCCGCTCCAGCTCGAAGTACGGGCGCAGCGCGGCGGTGTCCACCTGGTAGGAGGCCTGCCGCACCTTCTCCGAGTAGTACGCCCAGTCGTGCGCGGCGAGCTCCTCGACGCCGTCCGCGGCCGCCACCGCGGCCAGCTCGGCGGCCTCCCGGCGGGCGTTCGCCACGGCCGGCTCCACCAGCCGGGAGAGCAGCCCGGAGACCGCCTCGACCGTCCCGGCGGTCTCGTCCGCGACGACGTAGGCGGCGTGGTTCGGGAAGCCCAGCAGCGCGGCCCGCTCGGCGCGCAGCCCCGCCATCCGGATCGCCAGCGGGCCGTTCTCCGCGCCGGCCCGGCCGAGCGAGGCGGCCAGCAGCCGCTCGCGCACCGAGCGGTCGGCCAGCTGGGCCAGCTCGGGCTGGCCGGAGGTGCTCTTGAGGCTGAGCACGTACCGGCCCTCGTGGCCCAGCACCCGGGCGTTCTCGGCCGCACCGGCGATCGCGCCCTCGGACAGCCCGGCCAGCTCCTCGGCGGTGTCCACGACCAGCGCGGCGGCACGGGTGGCGGCGTTCACGTTCTGCTGGAACGTCGTTCCCAGCGCGGCGAGTTCGGCGTTCAGCTCGCGCAGCCGGTCCTGCTCGGCCGCGCCCAGCCGGGCACCGGAGCGGACGAACGCGGTGTACCAGCGCTCCAGCAGCCGCAGCGACTCCGGGTCCAGCCCCAGGGCGGCCCGGTCCCCGTACAGCGCCTCGATCCGGGCGAACAGCCGCCGGTCCAGGTGGATCGCGTCGTGGTGGGCCGCGAGCAGCGGGCTGACCTTCGCCTCCACCTCGTCCAGCAGCTCGGTGGTGTCGGAGGAGGACTGGTTGCGGAACACCGCGTCCACCCGGCGCAGCAGCTCACCGGAGCGCTCCAGGGCCACCAGGGTGTTCTCGAAGGTCGGCTCGGACCGGTCGTCGGTGATCGCCGCGATCTCGGCCAGCTGCTCGGCCGTTCCGCGCTCGTACGCGGGCAGGTAGTGCTCCTCCCGGATCTCGGCGTAGGGAGGCAGTTCGTAGACCAGGGGGCTGGCCGCGAAGAACGGGTTCTCGGTCATTCCGCCGACCCTACGCGGTGTCCTCCCGCGTGCCCATACACCCCAGGTCATCGTTGTCAGACCCACCCGTTAACGTCGACCGCGCGGACCCCCGGTCCGCACACCCGCGCCCCACCCGCACACCCGCCCCGCCCCCCGGCCCACCGCAGCACCGCAGCACCGCCAGGACGCGCCCCAGGAGAGAGGAGACACCCGCCGTGGCCCCCAGAACCGCCCTCGTGCCCGACCAGCACGGCCCCGGCGGCCGCCTCCAGCCGCTCGACGACGCCGGCCGGCCGCTCGGCCCGCCGGAGGCCGTCCGCGACCTCACCGCGGCCGTCGCCGCCCTGGAGTCCGCCACCCGCCCGCGCTGGGTCTGGGCCGCCGCCGACTCCGGGTACGCCCCGCTGCTGCCCCGGCTGCCCGACCGGCTCGCCCGCTGCCACGACCTCCGGCTGGTCGAGGCGCTGCTGCTGGGCCACGAGGGCCGCTTCGGCGCGCCGCGCTCGCTCGGCGCCGCCTGGTCCCGGCTGCACGGCCGGCCCGTCCCGGAGGACCTGCCCGAACCCGGTCTGTCCGACGCGGACGACGGCCAGGACACCCTGTTCGCCCCCGACCGGCTGCAACTGCCGCCCGGCGCCGACCCACTGGCCGCCGTGGTGGCCGTGCACGCCGAGCAGCAGCGGCGGATCGCCGCCATCGCCGACCCGTCGGCCCGGCAGCGCTTCCGGCTGCTGGCCGCCGCCGAGTCGGCCGGCGCCCTGGTGGCCGCCGAGATCGCCCACGACGGCCTGCCCTGGCGCTCCGACGTCCACGACCGGCTGCTCACCGACCTGCTCGGCCCCCGCCCCGCCGTCCCCGGCACCCAGCCCCGGGTGCTCGCCGACCTCGCCGTCGAACTCCAACAGGCCCTCGGCGCCAAGCCGTTCAACCCCGACTCGCACACCCAGGTGCTGCGCGCCTTCGCCGAGGCCGGCATCCAGCTCGGCTCCACCCGCTCCTGGGAGCTCAAGGAGATCGACCACCCGGCCGCCCGGCTGCTGGTCCGCTACAAGGAGCTGGCCCGGATCCACGTCGCCCACGGCTGGGCCTGGCAGGACGCCTGGGCCCGCGGCGGCCGCTTCCGGCCCGAGTACGTGGTCGGCGGCGTGGTCTCCGGCCGCTGGGCCAGCCGCGGCGGCGGCGCCCTGCAGATCCCGCGCATCCTGCGCCGCGCCGTGGTCGCCGACCCGGGCTGGCTGCTGGTGGTCGCCGACGCCGCCCAGCTGGAGCCGCGGGTGCTCGCCGCGCTCTCCCAGGACGCCGGGCTGGCCCGCACCGCGGCCGGCGGCGACCTCTACGAGTCGCTGGCCGCCCAGGCCTTCCAGGGCGACCGCGACAAGGCCAAGCTCGGCCTGCTCGGAGCCATGTACGGGCAGACCAGCGGCGACATCGGCCCGCTGCTGAACACCCTGCGCCGGCGCTACCCGGCCGCGATGGGCTACGTCGAGGCGGCCGCCCGCACCGGTGAGGACGGCGGCGTGGTCACCTCCCGGCTGGGCCGGGTCTGCCCGCCGGCCTCCGCCGCCTTCCTCGACCTCACCGAGGCCGACGCGGGCGGCGAGACCGGCGGCCGCACCGCCCGCGCCCGCGGCCGGTTCACCCGTAACTTCGTCATCCAGGCCAGCGCCGCGGACTGGGCGCTCGCCCTGCTGGCGGCGCTGCGCCGACGGCTGGGCGAACTGCCCGTGCCCGGCCCGGCGGACCGCCCGCACCTGGTGTTCTTCCAGCACGACGAGGTGATCGTGCACACCCCGGCCAACCTGGCCGAGCAGGTGGCCGCCGCCGTCGCCGAGTCCGCCGACGAGGCCCGGCGGCTGGTCTTCGGTGACACCCCGGTGCGCTTCCCGCTCAGCACCGCGGTGGTGGACTGCTACGCCGACGCCAAATGACCGCCGCTACAGCTTGCGGAAGGAACGCGCCTCCTCCGCCGCCGCGACCACCTCGGCCAGCCCCGCCCCGGTCGAGGCGGTGACGACGGCGGCCACCGCACCCTCCACGAACGGCGCGTCCACCAGCCGCACCCCCGGCCTGGGCTCGTCCTCCAGCACGGTCACCGCGGTCAGCACCGAACTGCCGAGGTCCGGCAGCACCACCACCCCGGCCCCGCCGTCCGCCTCCGCGACCGCCCCGGCGATCAGCTCGTAGCTGGTGCCGAGCCCGCCGTCCTCCGTCCCGGCCGCGACCACCACCCGCACACCGTCCGGGGCGAGTTCGCCGAGCAGCTCGCGCAGCCCCTCGGCCAACTTGGCACTGTGCGAAACCAGAACGACGCCCACCCGTCCACTCATGCGCCCGACCCTACGGCCCGCCCCACTGCTCCGGAAGGGTGAGCGGAACCGCGCGTGTCGCACCCCGTGCCCCCACCCCCCGTCTGGCGTAGCGTCGGCCCCAGGCTGTTGCGTCCACCCGCGGTCACCCAAGGGAGCGAAGTGAAGAAGCTGATCAACACCCCGGAGAGCGTCCTGGCGGACGCCCTGGCCGGAGTCGCCGCCGCCCACCCCGAACTGGCGGTGGACATCCCCAACCGGGTGATCACCCGAGCCGCCCGCCCGGCCGGCCCCAAGGTCGCGTTGATCTCCGGCGGCGGCTCCGGCCACGAGCCGTTGCACGGCGGCTTCGTCGGCCCCGGCATGCTCGACGCCGCCTGCCCGGGCGAGGTGTTCACCTCCCCCGTCCCGGACCAGATGCTGGCCGCCGCGAAGGCCGTGGAGAACGGCTCCGGCGTCGTCTTCATCGTCAAGAACTACACCGGCGACGTGCTGAACTTCGAGCTCGCCGCCGAACTCGCCGCCGAGGAGGGCCTGGAGGTCCGCACCGTCCTGGTCAACGACGACGTCGCGGTCGAGGACTCCACCTGGACGGCCGGCCGCCGGGGCACCGGCGCGACCGTCCTGGTCGAGAAGACGGCCGGGGCGCTCGCCGAACGTGGCGCCGCCCTGGACGAGGTCGCCGCCCTCGGCGAGCGGGTCAACGCCGCCTCCCGCTCCTTCGCGATCGCGCTCACCGCCGCCACCGTCCCGGCCGCCGGCAAGCCCGGCTTCGACCTGCCCGAGGACGAGATCGAGGTCGGCGTCGGCATCCACGGCGAGCCCGGCCGCCGCCGCGAGAAGCTCCGCCCCGCCCGCGAACTGGCCGCCGAGGTGGTCGAGACCATCCTCGCCGACCACCACCTGACCCCGGGCGACGAGGTGATCGCCCTGCTCAACGGCATGGGCGCGACCCCACTGCTGGAGCTGTACGTGGTCTACGGCGAGGTCGCCGCCCGGCTCGCCGCACACGGCATCACGGTGGCCCGCAGCCTGGTCGGCAACTACGTCACCAGCCTCGACATGGCGGGCTTCTCGCTCACCCTCACCAAGGCCGACGCCCAACTGCTGGACCTCTGGGACGCCCCGGTCGACACCCCCGCCCTCAAGCGCGCCTGAACGGAGCCGGCATGGACTTCGACACCACCCTCGCCGAGGCCTGGATCCGCGCGAGCCGCGGCCGTCGAGCAGGAGGAGGCCCGACTCACCGACCTGGACTCCGCGATCGGCGACGGCGACCACGGCAGCAACCTCCACCGCGGCTTCACCGCCGCCCTCACCGCCCTGGACGGCCTCCGGCCCGACAGCCCCGGCGCCGTCCTCACCAAGACCGGCACCACCCTCATCTCCAAGGTCGGCGGCGCCTCCGGCCCCCTCTACGGCAAGGCCTTCCGCGCCATCGGCGCCGCCCTCCCCGGCCCCGCCAACCCCACCACCCTCGCCGAGGCCCTCGCCGCCGGCCTGGACGCAATCCGCATCCTCGGCAAAGCCGCCCCCGGCGACAAAACCATCGTGGACGCCTGGACCCCCGCCGTAACCGCCCTCCGCACCGCCGCCGCCACCGGCGCCGACCTCCCCGAAGCCACCGCAGCCGCCGCCGAAGCCGCCGAACAAGGCGCCCTCGCCACCATCCCCCTCCGCGCCCGCAAAGGCCGCGCCTCCTACCTAGGCGACCGCAGCACCGGCCACCAGGACCCCGGCGCCACCTCCACCGCCCTCCTCTTCCGCACCCTCGCCCAAACCACCACCACCCGCTAACCACCCCCACGGGCGCGCGGGCAACCGCCCACGCGCCCACACCAATAAGCCCCCACCCCGCACCCACCCAACCCCCCAGCACCAACCCACCCACCCCAACCCCCCACCCACCTCCCCACCCGCCCAAGGCGAGAGGGACGCGCTGCGGGAGGGGGCGGTGGAGGGGGTGGGTGCGGAGAGGGGCGTGACGGGTGATTTTCAGACCGCCAACGGCGAGCACCCCGCACCATGAGGGTCGGCGGTCGGAAAATCATCCAGCCCCCGGAGCGCCCACCCCCGGAACCGCCCCCGGCGTCACCCACCCTCCCGAAAGCCCACCCCCCAACCAAAGCCCCGCGCAGCGGCCCCCTTCAGTCCGTCCACGCAATCAGCAACAACAACGCGTCATCCCGCAACTCCCCACCCGCATGCGCCAGCAGATCCGCATACACCCGCCCCACCGCCGCCTCCAACTCCCCCGCCGAGCGCCCAGCTCCCCGCACCAGCGGCCCGACCCGCTCCGCCAACGGATAGAACTCCCCGCTCCTGCGGTGCCGCGCCTCGATCACCCCGTCCGTGTACAGCACCAGCACGTCCTCCGCCCCGAACGGCTGCCCCCAGGTGGTCGGCTCCCCCGCCGCCAGCCGCCCGAGGCCCAGCGGCACCCACGGATCCGGCGCGTCGAGCACGTGCGCGTGCCCGTCACCGTCGACCCGGATCGGCGCCACGTGCCCGTACTGGAGCAGCTCCATCTCCCCAGGCCGCCGGAACTCGGCGAACAGCGCCGTGGTGAACTCCCCGTCCGGCACGTGCCGCTCGACGCTGGCCTCGATCCTCGAGGCGACCCCCCGCAGCCCGGCCTCGTCGTACGCGGCCTCGCGGAACGCGCCGAGCACCACCGCCGCGGTCTGGACGGCGGCCAGCCCCTTACCCCGGACGTCCCCGACCGCGACCCGGGTGCCGTGCGGCGTCTCCAGCACCGAGTAGAGGTCCCCGCCGATCCGTGAGGCGTCCGCCGCGGACACGTACCGCACGGCGAGCCGCAGCGGCCCGACGGCCGGCCCGGGCAGCCGCAGCAGGGCCCGCTGGGCGGCCTCGGCGACGGAGCTGACCGCCGCGAAGGCGGCCGCCCGCCGCATCCGGATCTTGGCGACCCAGGCCGAGAACAGCGTCAGAACCAGATAGCTGACCATCGCACCGTAGAGGAAGCGGGCGTCGTTGATGTTGTCGACCTGGTCGTAGTGGCTGAGCCCGAAGACGGCGAGCAGCCCGACCGCGCAGACGGCGAGCAGTTCGCCGGGCTTGAGGGTGAGCGCGGCGACGGCCGGGACGACGGTCATCAGCGGTGCGAGGTACCGGTCCTTGCCGGAGAGGAGGTCCGCGAGTGCGACCAGCAGGACGGCGAGCAGCGCCGGGGCGGCCCGCCACCGGAACGGCACGTCCTGGAGGTCGGCGGCCATCAGGGCACCGCGCCGCCGGTCCGGTGACAGCCCGGCGTCAGAGGGGGCCGAGGGCGACTGGGCACGGCGGATCGGGAACACATATCGAACATAAGGGACGATCACGGCCCCGAACCACCCACCACCCACCTCACTCCCACCCGCCCCATCCGTCCCAATTGCCCGATTTGTCATAAAGTTCAATGCGATCCGCGTCACCCACCCCGCCGGGAAATACCCCAGAGGGGTATGGTGTTCGAAGAGCTGGAGAGCAGGAGATCCAGCACCCGCACCGACCTCCAGGAGGCCCCGATGTCCAGCACCATCACCTACACCGTGTCCGGCATGAGCTGCGGCCACTGCGAGAAGGCGATCAGCGAGGAGCTGTCCGCGCTGACCGGTGTCACCGAGGTCGCCGCCGACGCCCAGGCCGGTACCGTAACGGTCTCCTCCGCCGTCCCGCTGGCGGAGGAGCAGGTCCGCGCCGCGATCGACGAGGCCGGCTACGAGCTGGTCGGCCCGGCCGCCTGAGCCACCCCGGTACGGCGGGGGCCCGCCCAGGCCCCCGCTACCACGTCCAAGGAGCCCTCCGCATGACCACCTCCGCCCCCGACGTCGGGGCACCGGGCCGGGTCGAGCTGTCGATCGGCGGGATGACCTGCGCCTCCTGCGCCGCCCGGATCGAGAAGAAGCTCAACCGGATGGACGGCGTCGAGGCCACGGTCAACTTCGCCACCGAGAAGGCCCGGGTCGACTTCGGCCCCGGCGTCACGGTCGAGGAGCTGATCGAGACCGTCGAGCGGACCGGCTACACCGCCGAGCTCCCACCGCCCCCGGCCCCCGCCACCCCCGATCCCGGCTCCGACCCCGCACACGGCGGCCACCCCACCCAAGGCGGCCACCCCGGGTCGAACGACCACCACCCCGCCGACCCGCTGCGCGAACGCCTGCTGATCAGCGCCCTGCTCGGCATCCCCGTGGTGCTGCTCTCGATGGTCCCCGCCCTGCAGTTCACCGACTGGCAGTGGCTGGCCTTCGCCCTCACCGGCCCGGTCGTCTGCTACGGCGGCCTGCCCTTCCACCGCGCCGCCTGGACCAACCTCAAGCACGGCGCCGCGACCATGGACACCCTGGTCTCGCTCGGCACCCTGGCCGCCTTCGGCTGGTCCTGCTGGTCCCTCTTCCTGGGCCACGCCGGCCTGCCCGGCATGCACCACGCGTTCTCGCTCACGGTCGGCGACACCGACCCCGCCGCCAGCCTCTACCTGGAGACCGCGGCCGCCGTCACCGTGCTGATCCTGCTCGGCCGCCACCTCGAGGCCCGCGCCAAGCGCCGGGCCGGCGCGGCCCTGCGCGCCCTGCTGGACCTCGGCGCCAAGGACGTGACCGTGCTCCGGGGCGGGCGCGAGGTCCGGCTGCCGGTAGAGCAACTGACCGTCGGCACCCGCTTCGTGGTCCGCCCCGGCGAGAAGGTCGCCACCGACGGCACGGTGGTCGAGGGCAGTTCCGCCGTGGATGCCTCGATGCTGACCGGCGAGTCCGTCCCGGTCGAGGTCGGGGTCGGGGACGCCGTCACCGGTGCGACCGTCAACGCGGGCGGCCGGCTGGTGGTCGAGGCCACCAAGGTCGGCGCGGACACCCGGCTGGCCCGGATGGCCAAGCTGGTCGAGGAGGCCCAGAACGGCAAGGCCGCCGCCCAACGCCTGGCCGACCGGATCTCCGCGGTCTTCGTCCCGGTGGTCATCCTGATCGCCCTGGCCACCCTGGTCGGCCGGCTGCTGGCCACCGACAGCCCCACCGCGGCGTTCACCTCCGCCGTGGCCGTGCTGATCATCGCCTGCCCGTGCGCCCTGGGCCTGGCCACCCCGACCGCCCTGCTGGTCGGCACCGGCCGCGGTGCCCAGCTCGGCATCCTGATCAAGGGCCCGGAGGTGCTGGAGACCACCCGCCGGGTCGACACCGTCGTCCTGGACAAGACCGGCACCGTCACCACCGGCCGGATGACCCTGCTCGCCGTGCACACCACCGAGGAGGTCACCGAGGCCGAGGCGCTGCGCCTGGCCGGCGCCCTGGAGCACGCCTCCGAGCACCCGATCGCCCGGGCGATCGCCAGCACCGCCGCCGACCGCCTCGGCGGGCTGCCACCGGTCCGGGACTTCCGCAACCTGCCTGGCCGGGGCGTGCGGGGCGTCGTGGACGGCCGTACGGTCACGGCCGGGCGCGCGGCCGGGCTGGCCGACCTCGCCCAGCCCCTGCCGCCCGTCCTGACCCGCGCCGTGGCCGCCGCCGAGGCGGCCGGCCGCACCGCGGTCGCGGTCGGCTGGGACGGCAGGGCCCGGGCCGTCCTGGAGGTGGCGGACGCGCTCAGGCCGACCAGCGTCGAGGCCGTCACGAAGCTACGGGCCCTGGGCCTGACCCCGGTGCTGCTGACCGGCGACAACCGCACGGTGGCGCAGGCGGTGGCCGCCGAGCTCGGCATCGCACCGCAGGACGTCATCGCCGAGGTGCTGCCCGAGGACAAGGTGGCGACGGTCCGCCGGCTCCAGGCCGAGGGCAGGGTCGTGGCGATGGTCGGCGACGGCGTCAACGACGCGGCCGCGCTCGCCCAGGCCGACCTCGGCCTGGCGATGGGCACCGGCACCGACGCCGCGATCGAGGCCGGCGACCTCACCCTGGTCCGCGGCGACCTGCGTGCCGCCGCCGACGCCGTCCGGCTCAGCCGCAGGACCCTCGCCACCATCCGGGGCAACCTCTGCTGGGCCTTCGGCTACAACGTCGCGGCGATCCCGCTGGCCGCCGCCGGACTGCTGAACCCGATGATCGCCGGGGCCGCGATGGCCTTCTCCTCGCTCTTCGTGGTCGGCAACAGCCTCCGGCTGCGCCGCTTCCGGGCCGCCTGAGCCCGGCCGGACGCCGGCCACCGGACACTGGACGCCGGACGACGAAACGCGGGGGCCGGACCGTCCTCGGTCCGGGCCCCGCGTCACATCTCAACGCCTCGACGCCTCAGCGTCTCAGCACCTCAACGCCCCAGCAGTTCCCCGCCGTTGCAGTGCAGGATCTCGCCGGTGATGAACCCGGCCTCGGGCGAGGCGAGGAAGGTGACCGCAGCCGCCACCTCCCCGGTCTCGCCGATCCGGCCGAGCAGCGTGCGCCCCGCCCGGCGGGCCACCTCGGCCTCGTCCAGCCGCGGCCCGAAGAACTCGGTGCCGGCCACCGTGCCCGGCGCGACGATGTTGGCGGTGATCCCCGAGGTGCCCAACTGCGCGGCCAGGAAGTGGTTCCAGGCGTGCAGCGAGGCCTTCGCCGCACCGTACGAGCCGGCCCCGCGCAGGGCGGCGATGGAGCTGATGGTGACGACCCGGCCGGAGCCCGGGGTGAGCCGGTCCCGGATCGACTCGGTGAGCAGCACCACGGTCAGCACGTTGCGCTCGAAGTCGCCGCGCCAGCGCGCCAGCAGGGCGTGCGGCCCGCCGCCGACCACGGTCTCCCGGCTGCCGGCGTTGTTCACCAGCACGTCGATCCGCTCGGGCAGTTCCGCCAGCACGGCCTCCACGGCGTCCGGGTCGGCGAGGTCGCACACCAGCGGGGTGACGTTCGGCCCGAGGTCGATCGCGGCCTTCTCCAGGACGGCCCGGCGCCGACCGACGATCACCACGTGCTCGCCCGCCTCGGCGAACCGCCGCGCGACTTCGTACCCGATTCCCGTGCCACCGCCGGTGACGACGACGTTCCTGGACATCTGCGCACTCCCTCCCCAGTTCCGCCGTCGCGCGACGAGGGGGCGCGACGGTCCGTACCGGAATGCCACGATTCCTATCACGCTCGGTTGCCGTGACTGCGGGGAGGGTGACGTCTCGCCCGAGGGAAGGTGTGATATGGGCGCGGTACGAGGCGCCTACGGAGCGTGGCGAGAGGCAGCTCACACCCCCCGGGCGTAACTTCTCGCACCCTGATACGTCTTAGGTTGGTAGTGCGGCAGTTTTTCCGCTGGGCGGGGCACGATCAACGGCAATGTGTCCCCGCGCCGCCGGCGGGCTGTCGCCGACGGGGCTCCGGCGGGCCCCGGGAACGGTCGTCGAACTCTCGACGGCCTTCGCGCACGGCGCCGGGGTTGTGGCGGGCCAGGGACGCTTTGAGCGGCCGTCCCCGGTCGCGGCCGGCCCCGGAGTCGTGCGCCGTACGGTTCCGTCCCCGCCCGCGGGCCTTCCGGGCCTGCGGGTGAGGACGCGAAGGGGCCCGGCCGCTCAGCAGCGGCCGGGCCCCTTTCGGTGCGGTGCGACGTCAGCGCTGGTCGAGCTCGACGTAGTCGCGGATCGCGGTGCCGGTGTAGATCTGGCGCGGGCGGCCGATCCGGCTGGTCGGGTCGTTGATCATCTCGTGCCAGTGGGCGATCCAGCCCGGCAGCCGGCCGAGGGCGAACAGCACGGTGAACATGCTGGTCGGGAAGCCCATGGCGCGGTAGATCAGGCCGGTGTAGAAGTCCACGTTCGGGTACAGCTTGCGCGAGATGAAGAAGTCGTCCTTGAGGGCGTGCTCCTCCAGCTTGAGCGCGATCTCCAGCAGCTCGTCGCTCTTGCCGAGCTGGCCGAGGACCTCGTGCGCCAGCAGCTTGACCTGCGCGGCGCGCGGGTCGAAGGCCTTGTAGACGCGGTGGCCGAAGCCCATCAGCTTGACGCCGGCTTCCTTGTTCTTCACCTTCGTGATGAACGCGTCGACGTCGCCGCCGTCCTTCTGGATGCTCTCCAGCATCTCCAGGACGGCCTGGTTGGCACCGCCATGCAGCGGGCCCCACAGCGCCGAGATGCCCGCCGAGATCGAGGCGAACAGGTTGGCGTGGCTGGAGCCGACCAGGCGCACGGTGGAGGTGGAGCAGTTCTGCTCGTGGTCCGCGTGCAGGATGAGCAGCTTGTCCAGGGCGTTGACGACGACCGGGTTGAGCTCGTAGTCCTCGGCGGGGACGGCGAAGGTCATCCGCAGGAAGTTCTCGACGTAGCTCAGGTCGTTGCGCGGGTAGACGAAGGGCTGGCCCATCGCCTTCTTGTACGCGTACGCGGCGATCGTCGGCAGCTTGGCCAGCAGGCGGACGGTCGACAGGTGGCGCTGGGCCGCGTCGAAGGGGTTGTGGCTCTCCGGGTAGAACGTGGAGAGCGCACCGACCACCGAGGACAGCATGGCCATCGGGTGGGCGTCCCGCGGGAAGCCCTGGAAGAAGCGCTTGACGTCCTCGTGCAGCAGCGTGTGCTGGGTGATCTCGCGGTTGAACTCCGCCAGCTGGTCCGCGTTGGGCAGCTCGCCGTTGATCAGGAGGTACGCGGTCTCGATGAAGCCGCCCTGTGCTGCGAGCTGCTCGATCGGGTAGCCGCGGTACCGCAGGATGCCGTTGTCGCCGTCCACGAAGGTGATCGCGGACTTGTACGCGGCGGTGTTACCGAAGCCGTTGTCCAGGGTGACCAGGCCGGTCTGCGGGAGCAGCTTCGAGATGTCGAAGCCGGAGTTGCCCGCAGTGCTCTCGACGACGGGGTACTCGTACTCGCCGTCCTGGTACCGCAGTACTACCGAGTTGTCGCTCACGTCTTCCTCACCGACGAAATGAATCCTCTTCCAAGGTGCCCTGACTGTCTCTACCATCCCCCATCCGGAGGACAGCCGCGCACCCGGGGTGGCCCGGAAGGGCCCGCCCCTACAAAACCTTCTGCCCCTGCCGGTACGAACCGGACAAGATCGGCACCACCCTAGGCTCTTCCGTAAATCTCTTCACGTCAAGAGAACATTAGAGGCAACCATCCTGTTGGATAATCATCCAGAAGCAAGTCGATGATCCAGCGCGGCGTGCCGCCGACCTGCACTGACGGCCCTCACAGCCTGCGCGATCGCCTTCCGTGACCCGACCAGCACCACGAGTTTCCTCGCCCTGGTCACAGCGGTGTAGAGCAGATTCCGCTGGAGCATCGTCCAAGCGGACATAGTGACCGGAATCACCACCACCGGGTACTCGCTGCCCTGCGAGCGGTGGATGGTCACCGCGTAGGCGTGGGCCAGCTCGTCCAGCTCGTCGAAGTCGTACGACACCTCCTCGTCCTCGTCGGTGAGCACCGTCAACCGCTGGTCGTCCACGCTGAGGGCGGTCACCACTCCCACTGTGCCGTTGAAGACCCCGTTCCGCCCCTTGTCGTAGTTGTTGCGGATCTGGGTGACCTTGTCCCCCACCCGGAAGGTCCGCCCGCCGAAACGCCGCTCCGCCAGACCCTCCCGGGCCGGCGTCACCGCCCCCTGCAACAGGGTGTTCAGGTTCCCCGCCCCCGCCGGGCCCCGGTGCATCGGCGCCAGCACCTGGACGTCCCGGCGCGGGTCGTAGCCGAACTTCTGCGGGATCCGACGGGCCACCACGTCCACCGTCAGACCGGCTGCCCGCTCGGTGTCGTCCTCCGCGAACAGGAAGAAGTCCGCCAGACCCTCCGTCAACGGCGGCTTCCCCTCGTTGATCCGGTGCGCGTTGGTCACCACGCCCGACTGCTGCGCCTGCCGGAAGATCCGGGTCAACCGCACCGAGGGGATCGGCCCGTCCTCGGCCAGCAGATCCCGCAGCACCTCGCCGGCCCCCACCGAGGGCAGCTGGTCCACGTCCCCCACGAACAGCAGGTGGGCGCCCGGCGGCACCGCCTTGACCAGCTTGTTCGCCAGGATCAGGTCCAGCATCGAGGCCTCGTCCACCACCACCAGGTCCGCGTCCAACGGCCGGTCCCGGTCGTACGCGGCGTCACCGCCCGGCTTCAACTCCAGCAGCCGGTGCACCGTCGAGGCCTCCGCCCCGGTCAGCTCCGCCAGCCGCTTGGCCGCCCGCCCGGTCGGCGCCGCCAGCACCACCTTCGCCCGCTTGGCCAGCGCCATCGTCACGATCGACTTCACCGTGAACGACTTGCCGCAGCCCGGACCACCCGTCAGCACCGCGACCTTCTCGGTCAGCGCCAGCCGCACCGACTGCTCCTGCTCCGGCGCCAGCGCCGCCCCGGTCCGCCGGGCCAGCCACTCCAGCGCCACCGGCCAGTCCACGTCCGCCGACCACGGCAGCCGGTCGGAGTCCGAACGCAGCAGCCGCAACAGCTGGTTGGCCAGCGAGATCTCCGCCCGGTGGAACGGCACCAGGTACACCGCGGTGATCGGCTCGCCCGCCTCCCCCGGCACCGTCTCGCGCACCACCCCCTCCGCCGCGACCAGCTCCGCCAGGCAGTCGATCACCAGCCCCACGTCCACCTGCAGCAGCTTCACGCCGTCCGCGATCAGCCGCTCCTCCGGCAGGTAGCAGTGCCCCTGGTCGGTGCTCTGCGACAGCGCGTACTGCAGGCCCGCCTTCACCCGCTCCGGACTGTCGTGCGGGATGCCCACCGCCTGGGCGATCCGGTCCGCCGTCAGGAAGCCGATCCCCCAGACGTCCGAGGCCAGCTTGTACGGCTCGTTGCGGACCACCCCGATCGAGGCGTCCCCGTACTGCTTGTAGATCCGCACCGCCAGCGAGGTCGAAACCCCGACCCCCTGGAGGAAGACCATCACCTCCTTGATGGCCTTCTGCTCCTCCCAGGCTGCGGCGATCTTCTTGGTGCGCTTCGGCCCCAGCCCCGGCACCTCGATCAGCCGGCCCGGCTCGTTCTCGATCACCTCCAGGGTGTCCACCCCGAAGCGCTCGACGATCCGCTCGGCGAACCGCGGCCCGATCCCCTTGATCAGCCCCGACCCCAGGTACCGCTGGATGCCCTGGACCGTCGCGGGCAGCACCGTGGTGTAGTTCTCCACCGTGAACTGCCGCCCGTACTGCGGGTGCGAGCCCCACCGCCCGTGCAGCCGCAGCGACTCCCCGACCTGCGCCCCCAACAGCGCGCCCACCACCGTCAGCAGGTCGTTCCCGCCCCGGCCGGTGTCCACCCGGGCCACCGTGTAGCCGGTCTCCTCATTGGCGTAGGTGATCCGCTCCAGCACGCCCTCGACCTGCGCGAGCTGGCGGGGCACCTCCTGCCCCGACTGCGCCTGCTTGCCCACCGGAGCCCCCTTCGACCGGTACGGGTGGACCATTCCGTTACGCACCGTACCGCCCCGCGCGGACAGCTCCGGACCGCCCGCCGGACCCACCGTGCACCGCCCGCCGGACCCACCGTGCACCGCCCGCCGGACCCACCGTGCACCGCCCCGACCGAGGTGCCAGGCTGAAAGGGTCCAGGGGGTCGTCGACCGCGCCCGCGCCCGTACGGGAACCGTCCGAGGAGCAGTGAGTGCCGCCATGCTCAACACCGACTTCCGCCCTGGTGCCCCCAACTGGCTCGACCTGAGCAGCCCCGACACCCGGGCCTCCGTCGACTTCTACTCCACCCTGTTCGGCTGGACCTTCGACTCAGCCGGCCCCGAAGCCGGCGGCTACGGCTTCTTCCAGCTCGACGGCCGCACCGTCGCCGCCCTCGGCCCGCTCACCGAGGAGGGCGCACTCCCCGCCTGGACCCTCTACTTCGCCACCGAGGACGCCGACCGCACCACCGACCTGGTCCAACAGGCGGGCGGCCGCGTCCGGTTCACCCCCTTCGACGTCTTCACCGCGGGCCGGATGGCCGGCTACACCGACCCGACCGGCGCCCACTTCGCGGTCTGGCAGCCGCACCACACCCGCGGCCTGGACGTCGTCAACGAGCAGGTCAGCCTCTGCTGGGCCGAGTGCTACAGCGTCGACGCGGAACGGGCCAAGGCCTTCTACCGCACGGTCTTCGGCTGGCAGGAACAGGACGTCCCGCTCGGCGAGGCGCTCTACACCGTGCTCACCCCGGTCGGCGGCGGCACCGACGACGCACACGGCGGGATCCTCCAACTCAGCCCCGAGCACACCGCCCGCGGCACCGGCTCGCACTGGCTCCCCTACTTCGAGGTCCCCAACGTGGACGCCAGCCTCGCCATCGCCGACCGGCTCGGCGCGAAGGTCCGGATCCCGGCCATGGACCTCCACGGGGTCGGCCGGCTCGCCCAGCTGCTGGACCCGCACGGCGCCGTCTTCGCCGTCATCACCAGCGCCGGGCCCGGGGAGTGACCCGGCATCGGACCGTGGTGGGTCGTAGCGGGCCCTGGAGGCACGCTACGGGCGTAGATCGGAGCCGCCGCATCCTCTGGAGCCTCCTTATCCTCTGATCATGACTGAAACGGCTGTTCTGACGATCCGACGGGCCGGCGAAGGCGACCTGCCGGCGATCGTGGCCATGCTCGCGGACGACCCGCTGGGCGCCACCCGCGAGAGCCCCGACGACCTGACCCCCTACCGCACCGCCTTCACCCACATCGACCGCGACCCGCACCAGCACCTGGTCGTCGCCGAACGCGCCGGCCGCGTCGTCGGCACCCTCCAGCTCACGGTGGTCCCGGGCCTCTCCCGGGCCGGCTCCACCCGCACGATCATCGAGGCCGTCCGCATCCACGCCGAGGAACGCGGCAGCGGACTCGGCACCGAGCTGATCGAGTGGGCCGTCGAGCGCTCCCGCGAACTCGGCGCCGACCTCGTCCAACTCACCTCGGACGCGACCCGGACGGATGCGCACCGGTTCTACGAGCGACTCGGCTTCACGGCCTCGCACATCGGATTCAAGCGGAAGCTCTGAAATCTTCCCGAAAATGCGAAAAGGCCCACCCGGTAACCCGGGTGGGCCTTCTCTGAATGATTGTTCGGCGGCGTCCTACTCTCCCACAGGGTCCCCCCTGCAGTACCATCGGCGCTGTGAGGCTTAGCTTCCGGGTTCGGAATGTA
>NZ_JBVHYH010000104.1:0-27396 GCF_055569135.1 Kitasatospora sp. NPDC029367 | reverse complement strand
AAGCTAAGCCTCACAGCGCCGATGGTACTGCAGGGGGGACCCTGTGGGAGAGTAGGACGCCGCCGAACAATCATTCAGAAAAGCCCCCGCCGGGTGAACCCGGCGGGGGCTTTTCGCGTTTCCGGCCGCCCGGGGTGCGGCGGGAACTGGACTAGGCCGCCCCGTTGGGAAGTTGACTGGACAACAGTTGGCCGAAAGCTCACGCGGCGTTCGCCGGCGGACTGTGTACGGCCCGTGTGCGCTGCCTATGTTCGAGCCTTCTCGGAACACCCATGCATGGCACGACTGGGAAGGACATCACGTGGCCTCCATCGACAGGCGCCGTTTTCTCCAGCTGGGCGGCGCGTCCGCCGCTGCCGCGGGCCTCGGGGCGTTGCCGCCCGTGGTCGGCAAGGCGCTGGCCCTGCCCGCGATCAGCCGGACCCGCTCCATCAAGGACATCGAACACGTCGTCATCCTGATGCAGGAGAACCGTTCCTTCGACCACTACTTCGGCACCCTCCGCGGGGTGCGCGGGTTCGACGACCCGCGGCCCACGGCACTGCCCGACGGCCGGCCGAACTGGCACCAGCCCGCCGCCGCGGTCAGGACCGGCCGCTACCACGACCGCGGCCTGCCGGCTTCCGAGAAGGAGGTGCTGCCCTGGTACATCGACCCGAGGAACACCACCGAGCACCAGGCCGGGACGGACCACGGGTGGAGCAGCGGTCACCTCGCCTGGAACGAAGGGCGCCACGACCAGTGGGTGAACCAGAAGCAGGACGTCATGACGATGGGGCACCTCAAGCGTCAGGACCTCCAGTACCACTTCGCCCTCGCCGACGCGTTCACCGTCTGCGACTCGTACTTCTGCTCCGTCCACGCCGACACCGCGCCCAACCGCATCTACCTGTGGACCGGCACCAGTGACCCGCGCAACGCGTACGGCCGCAAGCCCAACGGGCCCGGCCTGGAGGAGCGCAACGGCAGGAACGGCTACACCTGGACGACGTACCCCGAGCGGCTGGAGCAGGCCGGGGTCAGCTGGAAGCTGTACCAGGGCGGCTCCGGTGAGCCGGGCACCCCGACGGACAACTACACCGACAACTCGCTGATGTTCTTCGAGCGTTACCAGGTCGCCGAGGGCGCCTCCGGTCCGCTCGTGGAGAAGGGCGCGACCGACCACACGCTCAAGGAGTTCCGGGCCGACGTGCAGAACGGCCGGCTGCCGCAGGTCTCCTGGATCGTCCCGCCGTACCTGTACAGCGAGCACCCCTCCGCCACGCCCACCGACGGCGCGTACTACATCAACCTGGTGCTGGACGCGCTCACCTCCAACCCCGAGGTCTGGGGCCGGACGGTCTTCCTCATCAACTACGACGAGAACGACGGCCTGTTCGACCACGTCGTGCCGCCGATGCCGCCGGTCGTCAGCCGGCCGGGCGGTCAGGGCATGGTCTCCACCGACCTGGAGGCGAGCCTCGGCGACGAACTGCTCGACCTCGCCAAGTACCCGGGCGAGATGAGCCCGTTGGTGCCCGGCGCCGACCGTGGCGGGCTGCAGCCGATCGGGCTGGGCCCGCGCGTGCCGCTGCTGGTCATCTCGCCCTGGTCGCGCGGCGGTTGGGTCTGCTCGGAGACCTTCGACCACACCTCGGTGCTGCGGTTCCTGGAGGCCCGCTTCGGCATCGAGGAGCCCAACATCAGCGCCTGGCGGCGGTCCGTCTGCGGTGACCTCACCTCGGCGCTCGACTTCTCCGGTGCCGACCGGGGGAAGATCTCCATACCCGTGCCCGCGCCGATCGCCTCCCAGGGCAAGCCGTACCAGGTGCCGCTGCCCCAGCGGATGCCCACCCAGGAGCCGGGCACCCGCCCGGCCCGCGCCCTCCCGTACGACCTGCGGGTCAACGAGGACGAGACCGACGACGCCACGGTGTTCCAGCTCAACCTGGACAACAAGGGCACGGTCGGCGCCTGGCTCTACGTCTACGACCGGACGGCGCCGACGGCCGCCCCGCGGCGCTACACCATCTCGGCCGGCGACAGCTTCGAGGACCACTGGCCGCTGACCGACGCCGGCTACCACCTCGTCGCCCACGGGCCGAACGGCTCGGTGCAGGAGTTCGAGGGCAGGACGGTGGGCGGCTTGGTCGCCCGCTTCGAGCCCACCGGGAACAAGGTGCGGGTGACGGTCTCCAACCACGGCGAGACGACCCGTACCGTCACCGCCGAGAACGCGTACGCCAAGGACGCCAAGGACGCCAAGGACGCCAAGGGCACCAAGCAGGGCCGTACCCTGCGGCCCGGCGACGACGCCCGGTTCACCTTCGAGCTGCCCGACGAGAACCGCTGGTACGACATCTCCGTCGTCGCCGCGGACGGCCCGGCCTTCCGGCGCCGCTGGGCCGGGCACCTGGAGAACGGCCGCCCCGGGATCAGCGACCCCGGCCCGCGCTGACGATTTCCCCCACTGGGTGCCGCGGCCGGGCCGTCAGGGACGGCCCGGCACCCAGAGGGGGACGGGGGCGACGAGGGGCATCGCCCGGGCCGCGTCCTGCTCCAGCCAGCCGTCCACCCGGGCCGGGTCGCCCTCGCTGAGCTCCACCAGCGCGGCCGCGGCGATCCGGGCGCAGCACAGTACCACTGCCAGCGCGTCCTGGCGGCGGTGCCGCTCCCGTACGTAGGCCTCGGCCCGCTCCTCCAGGCGGAGGCGGTGGGCCGGTCCGTCCTCGGCGGTCAGCGCCTGGACGCCGTGCCACACCAGGGTCAGCGCGCAGGGCTCGGCGGGGTGGGCCTGGTCCTCCCGCTCGGCCTCCTCGCGGGCCTCGGCGGACCGCTGGCCCAGCCACCCGAGCGCTGTCGCCGCGTCGTCCCCGCAGGAACGCAGCAGCAGCTCGGCGGCCTGCTCGACGACGGCGGGCACCACCGCGGAGGCGGGCACCCGCAGTCCGGGGGCGGGTGTGTCGCCGAAGGAGAGCCAGGCGTCCGCGAACGAGGCCGCGCGCAGCCCGCCCACCCAGGCGGGCGCCCCGCCCGTCGCCCCCAGCCACTCCTCGGCCCCCAGCCGGACCAGGCCCACGGCGATCAGATCCGCCGCGTCCCCGTCCAGCCCCAGCAGTCGTCCGCTCCGCACCACGCACCCCCACCTGCGTTCGTCACCCTTCGAGCACATCCCACCACACCGGGGCGCGAACGAACTAGGCAGGGGCACGTCACGAATCGGTGCCGGTGCGGCGCGACCCCGGGGGAGGGGGCGGGGGAGGCGCGGTCGGTGGGCGGTGGAGTTCGGGGTCGGTGACGTGCACCCGCCTGGGGCGCCGGTCGCCGTCAGCCGGTGGCCGGTGCCAGGTCGTGCACCAGGAAGTGGAGTTGCACGTCGTCCGTGGACTCCGCCCACAGCCCTTCGGCGTCGAGCACGGAGGCCGCGACCATCCGGGCCTCGGCGACGAGCTCGGGGCGGTAGTCGAAGCCCGGCCACGGCAGGACGGGGAAGTCGTTCTCCTCGCCGAACCGCCGGACCCGTTCGATGTCGCCGAGGACCGCGGGCGGAAGCGACTCGTTCGCCCAGGACCACAGCCACGACTGCTGGGCGAGGCTGACGCTGCCGATCATGGTGAGACGGCCGGCGAGGAACACCTTGCCGGCGCGCGACCAGGTGATCCGCGCATCGTCCAGCGACCAGTGGTACTGCACATCACCCGACAGTCCGAAGCGTTCGACCATGCGGGCCTGCCGGGCGCGGGCACGTTCGCGGGCCGCGAGCACGACCTCCTCCCAGCCGGAGTGGTCATGCTTCGAGCGGTCGTCCACGGTGTCTCCTCGCACAGAACTTTCGGCGAGATCCTCTCATCCGGACGGCTGCGCCGGAGCCGCGGGCCCGGGCCTGCCCGTGGCCGTGGGCGGGCCCGCGTCGGCCTGGTCGGCCTGGTCGGCCTGGTCGGCCGGGGAGGTGTCAGTGGCCTGCGGTTGACTGGTGCGATGGACGATCTCGCCGCCCACCTGCACCGCGTCGACGCCCTGCTGGCCCGCCCGGCACCGGGCGTCGCCCGGCTGCCGGTGGCGACCGGCGACCTGGACGGCGCCCTGCGCCGCCTGATCGAGGCACTGCGCCCCCGCTGGGGGTCGTCGCGCACCCTGGCGACCGGCGGCTTCGTCGACCCCACCCTCGACGAGGGCCGCGGGCTGCCGTTGGTGGTGGCGCTCCCCGGGGGCGTGGTCGACCTGTGCGGGTGGGCGGTGCGCGGGCGCTGGGTCGGCTGCGGGATCGTCCGGCAGGACGGCGGGAGCGGCGAACCACAGCTCTTCGTGGTGACGGCTCCCCGGGTGGACCCGGCGGAACTCGCCCTTCCCGCCGACTACTTCGAGGAAGAAGACCAGGTCGACGGGTCGGGTGTCCGCTGGGTGCGGCGGCTCGCCGCGGTGACCGGTCGGCCCCGGTCGCGGCAGTGGTCCGTCGACTGGTCGTCGGCCGAGGCCCGGCTCGGCACCGCGCTGCCCGCCGACTACCGGGACTTGGTGGAGCACTTCGGCCCCGGTACGTTCGCGGGTTACCTCGACATCCTCCTGCCCGGTCCCCAGCCCGGCTCCGATGATCCCTCCTGCCTGGTGAGGAACGCCCGAACCCTCGCCGACCTCGCCGCCGCCCACCCCGACATCGCCGCGGTCCACCACCCCTACCGGCTCCACCCCGCCCCCGGCGGGCTCCTGCAGTGGGCCGGCTCCGTCCAGGCCGACCAGTTCTACTGGCTGACGGACGGCCCGGACCCGGACCGGTGGCCGGTCGTCGCCCGCAACGAGGACGGCGACCACCAGGCCCGCTTCGACGGTTCCACCGCCGAGTTCGTCCACCGCCTCCTCACCGACCACCGGCACCCCTTCTCCGTCTCGGAACTCCTTGACCACCGGGACTTCGAGCCGTACGAACCCCGTTCCTCCACAGAGGACTGGTGACGGCCGCAGGGCCTGCGCCCGGCCCGGGCCTGCCCGTCAGGCCGGGAGGGCGTCGAGCCACTCGGTCAGCAGGCGGTTGACCTCCGCGGGTCGCTCCTGCTGGATCCAGTGCCCGCAGCCGTCGAGGAGGTGGGCGGCGGCCAGGCCGGGCAGGGTGGTGGGGAAGGCGGCGATCGCGTCGGCCAGCCAGGTCGTGGAGGCGTCCAGCGCTCCGCCGATGAACAGGGACGGCTGCTCGATCGGCGCGCCGCGGTACGGGGCGAGGTCCGCCCAGTCGCGGTCCATGGCGCGGTAGCGGTTGAGCGCCCCGGTCATGCCGGTGCGCTCGAACTCGCCCGCGTACACGTCCAGGTCCTCCTCGGTCAGCCAGCCGGGGAGCGCGCCCCGGGGGAAGCGGTCGCGCAGCCGGCCGCCGGCTCGGGCCACGAAGTGCGGGTCCGGTTCGTCCCGGCCGGGCATGGTGTCGGCGGACAGGGCCGCGTAGAAGCCCGCGAGCCAGCCCCTGAGGTCGGACTCCATCTCCGCCTCGGCCCGGCCCGGCTCCTGGAAGTAGGAGACGTAGAACTCCTCCTTCTCGCCGCCCAGTTGCGCGAGGACCTCGCCGGGGCGGGGGCCGCCGGGCGGCGCGTAGGGGACGCTCAGCAGCGCGACGGCGCGGAAGACCCCGGGGTGCAGCAGGGCGGAGGTCGCCGCGATGCCGGCGCCCCAGTCGTGCCCGACGAGTACCGCCTGCTCCTCGCCGAGGGCACGGACCACGGCGACGTTGTCCGCCACCAGGTCGAGCATCCGGTAGGCGTCCGCCCCGGCCGGCTTGCCGGACCGGCCGTAGCCGCGCACGTCGAGCGCCGCCGCCCGGTACCCCGCCGCGGCGAGGGCCGGGAGCTGGTGGCGCCAGGAGTACCAGGACTCCGGGAAGCCGTGCAGCAGCAGCACCAGCGGCCCGGTGCCCTGCTCGACCAGGTGCAGGCGCCCGGCGGGCCCCTCGACGGTGCGGTGACGCGGATCGGCGGACGGCACGGGGTGGTGCATCGCGACTCCTCGGTGGACAGGCGGGTGCGGTCGTCCACCGATCATGCGGCGCTGGGCCGGGTCGGTGCGAGGATCCTTGACATCCTGGCAAACTGGCAGGACAGGGCGGAGAGAGCGGTACGACCGGAGGGAGGCGGGCAGCGGTGACGGACGACCGTACGGCCGACGTACTGGCGGCCATCGGCCCCCGGCTGCGGGCCGCGCGCGAGCAGCGCGGGGCCACCCTCACCGGTGTCAGCCTCGCGACCGGGATCGCGCTGAGCACGCTGTCGCGGGTCGAGACCGGCCGGCGCCGACCGACCCTGGAGGTGCTGCTGCGGCTCGCGCAGGAGTACGGCGCCTCGCTCGACCAGCTGGCCGGCACCGCCCCCGCCGCCCCTGCCACCCTTGCCGTCGCCCCCGCCGTCCCCGCCGCCCCCGCTGTCACGATCGGACCGGGCGCCGCGACACGGCGGCGACGCCCCGGCCCCGACAAGGCGGTGCTGCCGCTGACCCGGTACGTGGGAGGCCTGCATGCCCACAAGCACGTCCTGCCCGCCACCGACGCGCCACCGACCCGGCCCCGGCAGTCCTCCCACGACGGGTACGAGTGGCTCTGCGTCCTGTACGGGCGGCTCTGGCTGGCCCTCGGCGAGCAGGACCTCGTGCTGGGCGCCGGTGACGTCGCCGAGTTCGACACCCGTACCGCCCACGGCGTCGCGAACGCCGGGGCCGACGAGCCGGTCGAGTACCTGGTCATGTTCGGCCCGCAGGGCGAGAGCCTCCGCCCCCGCACCCCGCCCCTCGGCCGTGGCACCCGGTAGCGGAGCGGCGTCCTGCGTCGGGGTGCCCAGGGGGGACGGCTCCCGGCTCGGTAACGGTGCTTCGTGAGCCGACTGCGGTCGGGTGGGGGCGGGAAGTGAGCAGCGCACGGGGGAGAGAGCGATGACGGCTGATCAGATCGAGGGTTCCGAGAACTGTGAGAGCTCGGAGAGTTCGGAGAGTTCTGACGGTGCTGACGGTTCCGGCGAGGGGCGGCCCCGTCGGCCCCGCTGGTTCCGGCGGCTGGGGCGGTGGCAGCGGCTCGGGGTGGCGGCGGTCGCGGTCGGGGTGTTGGCGGGAGCGTGGCCGGCCTGGCAGGAGTGGAGGCCCGAGTCCTTTGCCGCAGTGCCCGGTTCGTCGTGCTACGGAACCCTGGACGAGCGGGCGCTGCGCGCGCTCATGGTCGACAACGAGGACGTCGAGGCAGCGCAGGGCCCGCTGCTGACGGACCACCTGGACAACTTCGGCCGACTCCTGGGCAGCTGTGGCATCAAGCAGGGCGGACACCAGCTCGTGAACGTGCTGGTGAACCAGGACAAGGGCTATCCCGAGCCCCCGGCACCGGACCTGCCCGTGCCGAAGCAGATGCCCTCGCTGCGCCTGGAGTCGGTGTCCTTCGCCCACGACTACGACCGCCACGGGAACTTCGTCGCCGAAGGCACCAGGGTCCACTTCCGCTGCTGGAGCCAGCCCCATGAGGCCGACCACTTCTCGGTCCCCTTCTTCCTGCGCGTCATCGTCCTCGGCCGGGCCGCCGGATACGGCGACGACCAGGAGCAGTTGACGCCCCACCAGCGCCGGGTGCTGGCCGACGCCGCCCTGGCACTGGCCAAGGCGCTCTCCACGGAGCTGCGGTGCGATGCCGGTGTCCGGCTTCCGGCCGAGCCGCCGGCGGACTCCTACGGCCTCCCGACGGCCGACTGGCTGTCAACGCCGCGGTGATGCCGAACCCCTGCGGGGGTGCCGGGGTGAGGGAGGGCGGCCCGCCCCGGGGCGTCAGGTGGTGGCGGCGGATCCCGACTGCCGGACGCCGCTGAGGATCCGCTCCAGCGCGCCCTTGTCCGGGGAGAGCGCGTCGTCGTCCACCGAGCCCTCGAACACCACGTAACCGCCGCCCTTGGCCTGGAAGGTGGCCAGCAGGACGTAGCCCTGGGCGCCGGTGGAGGTGCGCACGTGCCAGCGGGCGACGTAACCGGGCACGCCGTCCACGCTCATGGGGGCCGAGCCGTAGTCGGTGTGCTGGGTGATGCCGGGGTAGAGCCCGCCCGCCCAGCCGGGCATCGCGGAGTCGGCGGCCTCCTTGGCCGTGGCGCCCTGGACGACCTCTTTGCTGACGGCGAACATCCCCCGGACGCAGCGGTGGCCACCGTTGCAGCTGTACTGGCCGGTGCCTTCGAACATCGACCAGTTCGGGCGGTCGGACTCGGTGGCCCACCCGTCGAGGACCGGGACGGTGAGGGCGTGCTGCGGGTCCGGCGCGACGCCCGTGGCGGACGGTGCCGGTCGTGGCGTGGTGGGTGCCGGAGGTGCCGGGGTGGGGGTCGGGTTCGGGCTCGGCGGGGGGAGGGTGCCCTGGGAGTCGCTGACCGTCGGGGCCGGGGTCGGGTCGGCCAGCGGGGTGTTGCCGTGGCTGAACGCGAACGCGGCGACGATCCCGGCCACGGCCAGCGTGCCCGCCACGGCGCCGACGATCACGCCCGGCCGTGCGCGGCGGCGGGCCGGTGCGGCCGGCGGGGGCGGGTACGCGGGGCCGCCGGGGCCGGGGTACCCGTAACCGGCGGCGGGGTAGCCGTAGTTGGGATCCTGCGCGGTGTGCCCGCCCGGGTAGCCGTACCCGTGGTCGGGCCCGCCGTAGCCGTAGCCGTGGTCGGGCTGGACGGCGACGCCCTGAACGGCGGTGCCCTGGAGCGGCCGGACCTCGTTGGTCCAGGCGTTGCCGTCCCACCAGCGTTCGTACCCCGAGGCGTTGTCCGTACCGGGGATCGGGTACCAACCGGGGGGCGTCGAATTCGTCACGGACGTACACTACCGGCCCCGCACCGGCAAGGCCCGAGCGGGTACGCGCCAAGCGGGCACCGGCAGTTGCCGGCCCGATCGGCGGACGGCTGCCGGGGCCGGGCGGGTTCGGTGCGATCATCTTCGGATGCGAGAGATCGACGAGTTGACCGAGGTGGACGATCCGGCGTGGCCCGAGCTGGAGGCGGCGATCGCGGCGGCGGCCGTGCCGGTGGAGGTGCTTCCGGCCGACCGGGGCGAGGGGCACCGGTGCCTCCGGCAGCTGCAGGTCACGGCGCGGTCGGTGCTCGGTGCCCTGGTCCTGAACACGGGCGGGCTGCTGCTGGACGACGGGTGGGTGCGGGTGTTCGGTGGCGGCTCGCCGGTGGGCGGGGGCCTGCCGAGCCTGGGCCGGGTCAACGGCTTTCCGGCGGCCTTCGAGTCCGCCTGGCACCCGGCGGACGGCCTCGTCGTCGGCCACGACGTCGTGGGCGGGGTCTTCGCGCTGAACGGCCACGACCCCGCGGCGGCGGGCCGTCCGGGCGCGCCGGGGCAGATCACCTACTTCGCTCCCGACACCCTCGAATGGGAGGCCCTGGAGATCGGCCACTCGGCC
Source organism: Kitasatospora sp. NPDC029367 (assembly GCF_055569135.1). Lineage (NCBI taxonomy): Bacteria > Bacillati > Actinomycetota > Actinomycetes > Kitasatosporales > Streptomycetaceae > Kitasatospora > Kitasatospora sp. NPDC029367. The sequence continues at coordinate 18,026 of NZ_JBVHYH010000104.1, read as the reverse complement.
TGGGTCTCCTGGCTGCTCTCGGGCGGGTCGGAGACCTTCTACGACGGTGTGCGCTGGCCCGGTTGGCGGGCCGAGGCCGCGGCCCTGACCCCGTCCCAGGGAATCGCGGTGTTCCCGTTCCTGTGGTCCGAGCAGGCCCAGGCGGACCTCGCGGCCACGACCCGACGGGCGGTGCCCATGCACGAGGTGCTCGGGGTGGCGGCCGATCTCGCCGGGCAAGCGGGGCTGGCCGATCCGGGGTTCCTCGGCGAGGTCCGAGGCGACGCCAGGTAGCCAGGCAGTCAGGCAGCCAGGCAGCCGGTAGCACCTCGCGTCTTCGTGGAGGCGCGCGACGACCGAGCCGTACTGCTGCGCGCCCTGCGTCCCGTCGTGGTGTCCCGGCGCCCGCCGAACGGGACGGTGCCGAAGGCCCGTGAGGTGAGCGGCCGGGCGGGGGTCTCCGGTGCGTGCCGGATCCATGGGCGCGGTGAGGACGTGCGGGACGGCTTCCCGGGATGCGCGCCGGGACGTCACGGATCCCCCGGTGGCCGAGGCCCGCGGCGGACGCTGCCCTTCCGTCCGTCGGCCCAGTTCAGCGGCCGCGACCGAAGGCCTCCGCACCCGGGCGGCGGCCCGTCCCAGCGTCCGGGCGGGTGCCGTGAGACGCGGCCGTTCGATGGATGGGACGGCACACCCCTCCCCGTACGGGCGGCCGGTGAGGCAGAGTTCTGACGAATCATCATGGATTTGGAGAACCGCCTGTGAACACCCTCCTCCCCACCCGGCGCCGCTTGTCGCTGGGCCTGGCCCTGGCGTCCGTGCTGACGGGCGTCGGCGCCTTCACCGCCTCGGCGGCGTCCGCCGCGACCGTGCCGGCCCCGATACCGATCACCTCCCCGTCCTGCCCGGCCAACCTGCGCCTGGGGGAGGTCGACGGCTGCGTCACCCAGCTCCAGCTGGAGCTCAACCAGACCGGCGCCCACCTCGCCGTGGACGGGCAGTTCGGGTCGGGCACGGACACGGCGGTGCGCGACTTCCAGGCCGCCCACTCCCTGGACGTGGACGGCATCGTCGGCCGGGCCACCAAGGCGGCCATAGACACGGCCGCGTCCGCCGCCGCCGGCACGGTGGACCTGCGCACCCAGTGCGGGGACCTGCAGAAGGGCGCCACCGGCGCGTGCACCAAGACCCTGCAGTCCATGCTGAACACCTTCAACGCGGGCCGCCTCACCGTGGACGGGCAGTTCGGCCCCGCCACCGACACGGCGGTGCGCAACTTCCAGGCCGCGCACGCCCTGACCATCGACGGCATCGTCGGCACGGCCGTCAAGAACGCCCTGTACGGCAGCAAGCCCACCCCGCTGCCCAGCGGCCCGATCGACTCCACCAAGGTCCTGAACGCGGCCAAGTCCTACCTGGGCGTCCCGTACGTGTGGGGCGGCGGCCACTCGCTGCGCGGCGAGGGCCCCGGCCCGTCGCTCGGCACCTGTGACGGCTACACCGGCTCGATCCAGCCCTGCCCGGCGGACACCACCGTCGGCATGGACTGCTCGGGCCTGGTCCGCGCGGCCTTCTGGTTCGGCGCGGGCATCGACCTCGCCAACGGTGGCGACACCAGCGAGCAGACCCTGGACAAGCACCTCACCCCGATCACGGAGGCCCAGCGCCGCCCGGGCGACGTCGAGTACTTCGGCAGCGCCGCGCACAACACCGTGCACGTGGTGCTCTACGCCGGAACCGACCCGGCCACGGGTGCGGACATGATGTACGAGGCGAAGGAGACGGGCACCAACGTGCACTACGTCGGCCTGCGCACCGGCGGGTACTGGTACCGGGTGACCGCCTGACGCTCCGACCGACAGACGGTCTGACTGGCTGACGGCCTGACGGGCCGGTCCGAACGGACGTACGCGCGGGTGACGGTTGCCGTCACCCGCGCGTCGCGCTACCGGCCGACCCGGTCAGGGGCGGTCCGCCTCGGGGGTGCCGAGGAGGTCGGTCACCAGGCGGTGGGCGTAGGCGGCGTCGAGGCCGGACGGGCGGAAGAGGATGCGGTACATCATCGGGGCGACGACCCGGTCCATGGTCGTTTCGACGTCGGGGGCGGGTTCGCCGCGGTCGGTCGCGCGGGTGAGGATGGCGTCGATCTGTCCGGCCGCGTAGGCGGAGCACTGGCCGGCGTTGCTGCCGTCGGGGTCGCCGAGCAGGGCGTCGCGGGTGTAGGCGCGGCCCGAGGCGGAGGCCATCTCGTCGAGGAACTGTTCGGCCCAGGCGGTGAGGTCGGAGCGCAGGTCGCCGTGGTCGGCCGGTTCGCCGTCGGGGCGCAGCCGTTCCACGGCGACGTCCGAGAGCAGTTCGGCCAGGTCGCCCCAGCGGCGGTAGATCGTGGAGGGGGTGACGTCGGCGCGTTGGGCGACCAGGGGGACGGTGAGCGCGTCGCGGCCCACCTCCGCCAGGAGTTCCCGGACGGCGGAGTGCACCGCGGCCTGGACCCGGGCGCTGCGTCCGCCGGGGCGCACCATCTGCTTGCGACTCATGGCACCACTTTAAAGCACAGTTCTTGCGTTTAGCGGGGGATCACCGCGGCGGGCGGGAAGGCGGGCGGGCGGTCGGGCCTGGGGACGGGGCCGGCCGCGTCCCCAGGCGCCGGGCTCAGGCGACCGGCGCGAGCGCCCGGTCCGGCTGCGTCCGCTCGTAGGCGTGGCCCACCCGCAGCAGCGTCCGCTCGCCGAGGGGGTGTCCGAGCAGCTGCATCCCGATGGGCAGACCCGCCGTGTCGTGGCCGACCGGGACGGAGAGGGCGGGCACCCCGGTGATGTTCGCCGGGGCGGAGAGGCGGACGTAGGCGTCGGAGACGCCCTCGACCGTGCCGTCCGGCCAGGTGACGGTCGCCTGGCCGACCCGGGCCGCGGTCATCGGGACGGTCGGGGCGGCGATCACGTCGACCTCCTCCAGGACGCGGGCCCACTCCTCGCGCATCAGGGTCCGGGCGCGTTGGGCACGCAGGTAGTCGCCGGCGCCGATCAGCTCGCCGGCCTCCAGCAGGATCCGCACGTCCGCCCCGTACAGCTCGGGGACGGTGCGCAGGGTGCGCTCGTGGTAGGCGGTGGCCTCCGGCACCATCAGGCCCCACTGGGTGGCCTGGAGGTAGCGGGTCAGCGGGATGTCGACCTCGACGAGCCGGGCGCCGAGCTCCTCCAGGTGGCCGACGGCCCGGTGGACGGCGGCCGACACCTCCGCGTCGACGTGGTCGAAGTAGTGGTTGTTCGGCACGCCGACGCGCACGCCCGTCAGGTCCGCGGCCCCGGCCCGGTCCCGCTGCGGGCGGAGGTCGACGGCGGGGGAGTCCAGCGAGGCGGGGTCGCGCGGGTCGTGCCCGGCGAGGGCGGTCAGGACGAGGGCGGCGTCCTCGACGGTGCGGGTGATCGGCCCGACGTGGTCGAGGGACCAGGACAGCGAGGTGACGCCGTGGCGGGGCACCAGGCCGTACGTGGGCTTGAGGCCGACCACGCCGTTGAGCGCGGCGGGCACCCGGATCGAGCCGCCGGTGTCGGTGCCGAGTGCGAAGGTCGCCGCCCCGGCGGCCACCGCGACGGCGGAGCCGCCGCTGGAGCCGCCGGCGACCCGGGAGCCGTCCCAGGCGTTGCCGGTCTGCGGGGTGGTCAGGCCGTAGGCGAACTCGTGGGTGTGGGTCTTGCCGACCAGGACGGCGCCGGCGGCCCGCAGCCGGGCGGCGACCGTGCTGTCGGCGGTCGCGCGGTGGTCGGCCCGGACCCGGGAGCTGGCCGTGGTGGGCAGGCCGGCGACGTCGATCAGGTCCTTGAGGCCGACCGGGACGCCGTGCAGCGGCCCCCGGTGGTGGCCCCGGGCGATCTCCCGCTCGGCCTCGCGCGCCGCGGCGCGGGCCTGCTCCGCGGTGACGGTGACGTAGGCCCCGACCTGCGGTTCCACCCGGTCGATGCGGTCGAGGACGGAGTCGACCAGTTCGACGGGGGACAGGCGCCGTTCCCGGATCTGCTCGGCGGCGTCGGCGAGGGTCAGCTCATACGGCTGCATCGTTCTGCTCCATCTCCTGGGTGTTCGCGTTCCGGGTGCCCGCGTTCCGGGGGCCTGGGTGCTCTCGGGTCCTGCCCGCGTTCTCCTGTGTCGCGCGGTAGGCGCTGGCGGGCGGGGTGTCCCCGAGGTCCAGTTCGCGCAGGACGGCGACGACGGAGCGGATGTGGTCGGCGGTGGCCGCGACCTCGGCGTGGCGGTCGTCGGGCAGCGGGAGTCCGGCCAGGGCGGCCCAGCGGGCGGCCTCGGGCGGGGTGAGTGCGGGGGAGGACACGGCGGATCCCTCTTCCGGTCGGGCGGGAACGGCGAAGCGCCCCGCTAAAAGCTAACGGCTTGCGTTAGTGCGACTGTAGGTTCTATCGTCGCTTAACGCAAACACATTGCTTTTACGGGAGGGAGTCCCATGCCCGGCCCTCTGTCCGGTCCCGCGTCCGGCGCCATGTCCGGCGCCATGCCCGGTGTCACCTCCGGTGTCACGTCCGGCACTTCGGCGCACTGCCCGCTCCGGGCCGGTCGCGCCCACCGGAGGAACCGCGCGGCAACCTTCGCCCTCGACGCCTCGGTCCTGGTGGCCCTCCTGGCCGCGTCCAGCGCCCCGACACCGCTGTACCCCCTCTACCAGGACCGCTGGGGCCTCTCCGCGCTCGCCGTCACGGTGGTGTTCGCCGCGTACTCGCTGGCCCTGCTGTCGGCCCTGCTCACCACCGGCGCGCTCTCCGACCACCTGGGACGGCGCCCCGTACTGGCCGGCGCACTCCTCGCGGAGGCCGCCTCGATGCTGCTCCTGGCCTCGGCGGACGGAGCCGGCCCCCTGACCGCGGCCCGCCTCCTGCAAGGGGCGGCGACCGGCGTGGCCACCAGTGCCGCCGGTGCGGCCCTCCTCGACCTGACGGACCCCCGGCGCCCCGGACGCTCCGCCCTGACCAACACCATCGCCCCCGTCGCCGGCATGGCCGCCGGCGTCCTCGGCTCCACCCTCCTCGTCCGCTTCGCCCCGGCCCCCACCGTCACGGTCTACGTGCTGCTGGCCGCGCTCTTCGCGGCCCAGGCGATCGCCGTCGCCTTCACCGCCGAGACGGCCCGCCGCCACCCGGGCGCGCTGCGGTCGCTGCGTCCGCGACTCGCCCTCCCGCCCGCCGCGCGCCGCACCCTGCTGACCACCGGCACCGCCGTCGTCGCCGTCTGGGCGCTGGGCGGCTTCTACTCCTCCCTCGGCCCGGCCCTGGTGCGCCTGGTCGCCCCCGCGGCTCCGCAGGCGGCCCGCGGCCTGGTCTTCTTCACCCTCAGCGCCACCGCGACCCTCACCGTGTGGGCCCTGCGCCACGCCGACCCCCGCGCCACCGTCACCGTCGGCTGCCTGGCCGTCCTGCCGGCCGCGCCCCTCACCCTGGCCGGACTGCACGGCGTCGGAGCCCCCGCCGTCTACGGCGGCGCGGCCCTGGCCGGCCTGGCCTTCGGCGCCGTCTCCCAAGGGACCCTGCGCCTGCTCCTCGCCCCGCTCGCCGAACGGGACCGCGCCGCGACCCTCGCCGCCTACTACGTCCTCAGCTACCTCTCCATGAGCCTGCCCGCCATCGCCGCGGGCGCCGCCACCCGGCAGTACGGGCTCGGGGCCACCTCCCACGTCTACGCCGCCGTCGCCGCCCTGCTCGCCGTGGCGGCCCTCGCGGCCCTCGCCGTGTCACGGCGCCGGGGCCGGCCGGCTGCGACCAGCCCCGACCGCTGAATCACGCCCACCGCACAGCAAAGGAAACGACCGACCATGCAGACCCCCTCCGCCGCCACCACCGCCCCCTCCTGGACCGTCGGCGACCTCACCGTCCACCGCATCGACGAGGTCCCGCTGCCGCCGGCGACCGGGCCGTGGCTGCTGCCCGATGCCACCCCCGAGGTGGTGGCCGGCCACGACTGGCTGCACCCCGACTTCGCCGGCCGGGACGGCGTCCTCCACCTCGACAGCCACAGTTTCGCGTTCGTCGTGGACGGGCTGCGGGTGCTGGTCGACACCGGCATCGGCAACGGCAAGCAGCGGGCCAACCCGGCCTGGCACGACCTGCGCACCGACTACCTGGAGCGCCTCACCGCGGCCGGGTTCGCACCGGAGAGCGTCGACCTGGTGGTCCTCACCCACCTGCACGCCGACCACGTCGGCTGGAACACCCGGTGGGAGGACGGCGCGTGGGTGCCCACCTTCCCCGCCGCCCGCTACCTCACCGCCCGCGCCGAACGGGAGTTCTGGGCCGGTTACGACATGGACGAGGCCCGTGCGCAGATGTTCCGCGACTCGGTCCTCCCGGTCGAACGGGCCGGACTGCTCGACCTGGTCGACGTCCCGGACGAGGGCGTGCAGATCGTCCCGGGCCTGCGGCTGATCCCCACCCCCGGCCACACCCCCGGGCACATCGCCGTCGAACTGGCCGACCGGGGTGAGACCGCGCTGATCACCGGCGACTGCGTGCACCATCCGGTGCAGCTCGCCCACCCCGCCATCGGCGCCTGCGTCGACATCGAGCCCCGGCGCTCCGAGGCCACCCGCCGTGCGCTGCTCGCCTCCCTGGCCGGCACCGACACCCTGCTGCTGGGCACCCACTTCGCCCCGCCCACCGCCGGCCGGGTCGTCGCCCACGGCGACGCCTACCGGCTCCGGCCCGTCCCCGCGACCTGACCGGCGGCTGTGACGTGGCAGACGTCCGGCCGGCCGCCGGTGAGCCGGCCGGCGAGCCGGCGCCGAAGCCCGGCCGGGTGGTCGCCACTGGGAAGCGGATTGGTCATCCGGTTGTGTGCTACCTTCGGGCCAAGCGGATGATGCATCCGCTTTCCTGGAGCGAGGAGGACCCATGCGCAAGGCAGCGGTGGTGACGGGCGGGACGGCCGGTATCGGTCTGGAGACGGCGCTGGGGCTGGCCGCCGCCGGATACGCGGTCACCGTGGTGGGGCGCGACGCCGGCCGGGGCGCGCGAGCGGTCGAGCGCATCGCCGCCACACGGCCGGAACACCCCGCCCGCTTCCTGGCCGCGGACCTCGGCTCGCTCGACGAGGTGCGCGCGCTCGCAGCCCGGCTCGGCGCCGAGCACGCGGCCCCGGGCGAACCGTTGACCGTGCTGGTCAACAACATCGGGGCGATGTTCCCGGAGCGGCGGACCCTCGACGGGGTCGAGGCCTCCTTCGTGGTCAACCACCTGTCGCCGTACCTGCTCACCGAGCTGCTGCTGCCCACCCTGACAGCCGGTGCGCCGAGCCGGATCGTGAACGTGACCTCGGGCGCGGTCGCCCTCGCCAAGCGGGTGTTCGACGAGGTCGAGCCGCCCGGCGGCTACTACGGGTTCCACTGGTACGGCCGCGCCAAGCTCGCCAACCTCGCCCACACCCTCGACCTGGCGGCGCGGCTGGACGGTACGGGCGTCGCGGTCCTCGCCGCCGACCCCGGAGGTGCGGCGACCGACATGACCGACGGGACGCTGACCGACCCGAGGATCGTCTCGCCGCCGCTGCGACTGCTGTGGCCACTGGTACGTCGCCGGTTCGAGCGTTCGACCTCCGGCCCGGCGTCGGTGGCCGCCAGGCCCTCGATCACCGCCGCGACCGACGAGGCCCTGGCGGGCCGGACCGGCGTCGTCATCGGCGCCCAGGCCCGTCCGGTCGCCCCGTTCCGGGCGGCGACCGACCCGCGCGTGGTCGCGGCGGTGCGCAGGCTCAGTGAGCGGTACGCGCCGAAGGTCGCCGGCTGACCTCCGGCCGGTGCCGGCGCCGACGGGGGAAGCATGCCGGATGGGTCATCCGGTTAACATGTCCCCATGACCACGCCCCTGCGCAAGGACGCCGCCCGCAACTGGGAACGGATCGTCTCCGTCGCTCGGGCCCTGGTCGACGAGGGCACGCCGTTGCAGCTCAACGACGTCGCCCGCCGGACCGGACTCGGCGTCGGTACCGTCTACCGGCACTTCGCCACGCCCGAGGCGCTCCTGGAGACCGTCGCCGCCCCCTGCCTGGAACGGCTCGCCGCCCACGGCGAGCTGGCCCTGGCCGGCACCGACCCCGGGCGGGCGCTGGCGGACTTCCTGGCCCGGACCGTCGAAGCGCAGGTGACCGACGCCGCGCTGGCGCCGGTCGCCGCCGCCGACTCCGCCGCACTGCCGCGCACCCGGGAGCTCAAGGAGGCGATCCGCTCGGCCGGCACCGTACTCCTCGACCGGGCCCGCGCGGCCGGTGCCGTCCGCCCCGATCTGGACGCGGCCGACCTGGTCCCGCTCATGTGCGGCCTCGCCTACGCCGTGAACGTCCACGGTGGCCCGCCCGCCGAGCGGATCGACACCGCGCACCGTTACCTGGCCACCCTGCTCGGCGGCCTGAGGGCGACTCCGGTGGACGTCGCCGAACAGGACACCACCGAGTAGGACGCCGCCGAGTAGGACGCCGTCGGTTCGGGCGGTCGTCCCGCGGAGGGTTGACGGCGGCCGGAGGTCGGTCAGGCCTCGCGCTCAGGCCCCGCACCGGGAGGCGGCGGCCGAGGCCCTCTGGAATCCTGGTCCGGGGGCGTCCACCGGGGCACCGAGCGAGGAGGCCCGAGATGTCCGGAGAGCACGGTCCTCCGCAGCACTGTGAAGGACGCCCCTTGCCTCGGCCGCCGGATGAAGGCCGCCGTCGAGCGGTCCGGCTGAGGAGCCCGCGATGGACCTGAACCTCTCGGGCAGGGTCGCCCTCGTCACCGGAGCCAGCAAGGGGATCGGTCTGGCAGTGACGCAGGCGCTCGCCGCCGAGGGTGTGAGGGTGGCGGCGGTGGCGCGCGGCGTCATCGGCCCGCTGACCGATCTCGCCCCGCAGGTGCATCCGGTGGCGGCCGACCTCACCACCGTGGACGGCCCCGCGGCGGCAGTGGAGGAAGCGGTCTCCCGGTTCGGCGGACTGGACATCCTCGTCAACAACGTCGGCGCGGTGCGGCCCCGGCCGGGCGGCTTCCGGTCCGTCACCGACGAGGACTGGCTCCAGGCGCTGACGGTCAACTTCCTCGCCGCCGTCCGTACCACCAGGGCCGCCCTGCCGCACCTGATCGACCGCGGCAACGCCTCGATCGTGACGGTGAGTTCGGTCAACGCCTTCCTGCCCGACCCGGCGGTCATCGACTACGGCGCGGCCAAGGCGGCGCTCACCAACTTCTGCAAGGCCCTCTCCAAGGAGGTCGGTCCGCTCGGGGTGCGCGTCAACACCGTCAGCCCGGGCCCGGTCGCCACGGGGTTGTGGCTCGGTGAGGACGGTGTCGCCGCGACGGTGGCGAAGGCCTCCGGAGCGGAGCCGGAGGACGTCGCCCGTACGGCCGCCGCGCAGTCCGTGACCGGCCGTTTCAGCCGTTCGCAGGAGGTCGCCGACCTGGTGCTGCTGCTGGCCGCCGACCGCAGCGGCAACGTCACCGGGAGCGACTTCGTCATCGACGGCGGCCTGGTCCAGACGCTCTGAGCTTCACCGGGCCGGAAGTGCCGTGGGCTCAGCGGAAGTAGTGGCCCGCGTCGAGGTCCTCGAGCAGGCCGGGGTGGGTGGGGTGCCAGTCGAGGAGGTCGCGGGTCAGGGTGCTGGAGGCGGGCTGGTCGACGGCGAGGATGGCGCCGAGGAAGCCGAAGTCCTCGGCCGGGGCGGAGGCCGTCGGCAGGCCGAGGTGGCGGCCGATCACCTCGGCGACGGCGCGGATCGGCACGCCCTCGTCGCCGACGGCGTGCAGCACCGATCCGGTCGGGGCCTGTTCGGCGGCCAGGCGGAACAGGCGCGCGGCGTCGCGCACGTGTACGGCCGGCCAGCGCTGGGAGCCGTCGCCGACGTAGCCGGAGACGCCCTTGGCGCGGGCGGTGGCGATCAGGCCGGCGATGAAGCCGTGGTCGCCTTCGCCGTGGACGGTACGGGGCAGCCGGACGACGGACGGGCGCAGGCCGCGCGCCGCCATGGCGAGGACGGCCCGGGCGTTGTCGTCGCGGCCCGCACCGAGGCCGCCGGGCACGCTCCGGTCGTGTTCGGTCGCCACCCGGCCGGGTGCCGCCGGCGTCCCGTGGGCGACGACCAGCGGCTTGCCGGAGCCTTCGAGCGCGCCGCCCAGCGCCTCGGCCGCGCGGGCGTCGGTGCGGATGGAGGCGTCGAAGTCGGTGAAGTCGTGGACGAAGGCGAGGTGGATGACGGCGTCGGCCCCGGCGGCCCCGGCGCGCAGGGCGTCCAGGTCGTCGAGGTCGCCGCGCAGCACCTCGGCCCCGGCGGCGGCGACGGTGGCGGCCGAGGCGTCGGACCGGGCCAGCCCGGTGACCCGGTGGCCGGCGCCGATGAGTTCGGGGAGGACGGCGGAGCCGATCCAGCCGGACGCGCCCGTGACGAATACCCGCATGACAGAACCTCCGGAACGGTGATGTCAGTGACTGTCGTCAGGCTAGCAGTGATGTCAGGGACTGTCATCGCGTACGATCGCCGCATGGGCAGATGGGAGCCGAACGGGCGCGGACGGCTGGCGGAAGCGGCGCTGGCGCTCTTCGCCGAGCAGGGGTTCGAGCGGACCACGGCGGCGGAGATCGCCGCGCGGGCCGGACTGACCGAGCGGACCTTCTACCGGCACTTCGCCGACAAGCGCGAAGTCCTGTTCCACGGCACCGAGCTGATGCGGGAGCTGCTGGCCCGGGCCGTCGCGGAGGCGCCCGCCGACGCGGGCCCGATGGAGACGGTGGGTGCGGCCCTCGAAGCCGTGGGCGCCGTACTGCAGGAGAACCCCGAACGGGTCCGGCTGCGCGACGCCGTCGTGTCGGCCAACCCGGAGCTGCGGGAGCGCGAGCTGGTCAAGCTCGACGCGATGGCATCGGCGACGGCCGACGCGCTGCGCGGCCGCGGCGTCCCCGGGCCGACCGCCGACCTGGCGGCCGAAACGGGCATCGCCGTGTTCAAGGTCGCCGTCGCGCGCTGGATCGCCGAGCCGGCCGAGCCGGGCGGCGCGGATCTGCCGGGGCTCATTCGCGCGTCCGTGCAGGACCTGCGGCAGGTCCTCGCGGCCGGCCCGCCTGGCTGAGGCCGTACGGGGAAGAGCCGTACCGGGGGGCCGTACGGGGAAGCCTGGGGAACCCGTACCGCAGTTCGAGGAGATTCGAGGAGAGCCGATGCAGGTAGCCGTGGTCACCTTCGACGGGTTCAACGAGCTCGACAGCTTCATCGCGTCCGCGCTGATCAACCGGTGCCGTAAGGACGGCCTGGAGGCCTTCGTCACCACGCCGACGCCGACCGTCACCTCGATGAACGGCGTGCAGGTGACCGGCCAGCGCCCGCTGGGGTTCGTGGCCGAGGCCGACGCGGTGCTCATCGGCAGCGGGGTCAGGACCCGTGACGTGGTGGCCGACGACCGGCTGCTCCGCATGCTGCCGCTCGACCCCTCGCGCCAGCTGGTCGGCTCGCAGTGCTCGGGCGCCCTGGTGCTGGCCCGCCTCGGGCTGCTGGGCACCATGCCGGTCTGCACCGACACCACGAGCCGGCCCTTCGTCGAGGCCGCCGGCGTCACCGTCCTGGACGCGCCGTTCCACGCGGAGGGGAACATCGCCACGGCGGGCGGGTGCCTGGCCTCCCAGTACCTCGCGACCTGGGTGATCACCCGGCTGCTCGGGGAGGACGCCGCCCGCGGCGTCATCGACTACGTGGCCCCGGTCGGCGAGAAGGCGGAGACCGTCGAACGCGCCCTGCACGCCGTCCGGACGGGCCGGGCCGCACTCCGCTGACCCGCCGGGTGGCCCGCCACGGGTCTCACGGCCGGGCCGGGTCGTTGGGGTGGGACTCCAGGGCGGTCACCGTGAGGGTCATCCACGGCCGCAACGGGAGGCTGCCCAGCACGTGCTCGCGCAGCTCCTCCTCGTCGGCGGCCCGCCAGATGCCGATGCTGCGCAGCTCGCCGACCGGGCGCCACAGCCGCGCCAGGCGCCCGGCGGCGGCCAGCTCGCGGGCGCGGACGGCCTCGGCGGCGCGCCGGCGGTCCACCTCCGCCGCGGGGGTGCCCTCGGGCACGGTGGTGGTGATCTCGACCAGGAACTCGCGCAGGGCCCCGGCCTCGGGTTCGTGCGCGGCGGCGTCCGGGAACTGGGTCATATCAGGCTCCGTCCAGAGTTGCCCGGCCGGCGGCCGGGGTCGCGGTGGGGGCGCCGTGTCGTGGGCGCGGCGCCGGGGGTCCGTGGTGGCGCCCGTGGCGTGTCGGGCGGGTGCGGGCCGGCTGGTGGGCGGCCTCATTGCTCCTCGGCGGCCTCCTGGGGCAGGAGGGAGACCTGGTAGTGGGCGATCGCCCAGCCGGTCGCGGTCCGTCGCAGCAGGACGCCGAGGAAGACGCTCAGCGTCGGGCGGTCGGTGAACGAGAAGTCCACGGCGAGGTATCCGAGCACGAGGTCCCGGGCCGGACGGTTGGTCGTCAGGATCGTGTACTCGGCGGTCAGACCGGCGGGTTGGGCGGCGTAGTAGGCGGCCACGCCGGGCCGCCCGACGGTGTAGGGGTGCAGGCCCTGGAAGACCGCGTCCTCGGTGAACAGGGCGGCGACGCGTTCGGGCTCGTGCCGGTCGACCGCGTCCTTCCAACGGTCGAGCACCTCGCGCAGGACGGTCTCGTCGGCGGGGGCGTCGTCCACTTCCGTGTCTCCTCCCGGGAGCGGCGGTGTCGGTGCGGTGGCCGGGGCTCGTGCCGCCGTCCAGGTGCAGGATCTCCCGGACCGGGCGTCGGCCGCTCGTCCGCAGCCCTTCGGCTGCTCTGCCGGCGGGGCGGGTGCCGCTGGACTTCATGGACAGCTGTCCAGGTAAGATGGACACCTGTCCATGAAATTGGGAGCTGATGATGCGCACGACGGCGGATCTGCTGGTCGGCCTGGTGGCCGTGTTGCACGGCTACATCCTGGTGCTGGAGATGTTCCTGTGGGAGCGGCGGCCCGGCCGTGAGCTGTCCGGCTTCGACCCGGCGCTCGCCCGGGCGACCGCGCCGCTGGCCGCCAACCAGGGCCTCTACAACGGCTTCCTGGCCGCCGGGCTGGTCTGGGGGCTGCTCGCCGGCGGTACGACGGGGCACCAGGTGCAGGTGTTCTTCCTGGCCTGCGTGGTGGTGGCCGGACTGTACGGCGGTGCCACCGCGAACCGGCGGATCCTGCTCGCCCAGGCCCTGCCCGGAGCGGTCGCCCTCGGCGCCGTCCTGGTGGCCGGATGAGCGCCGCGCCGGACCCGAGGGATGCCCCGGACCCGAGGGGCGCCGTGGACCCGAGGGCCGAGCGGACCCGGGCCGCCCTGCGGCGGGCGCTGCTGGCGGAGTGCGCCGAGCGGCCGCTCGCGGACGTCAGCGTCGCCGCCCTGGTGCGCCGCGCCGGGGTGGGCCGGGCCACCTTCTACGTGCACTACGCCGACCTGGAGGCGCTGGCGGTGGACGCCTGCGCCGACCTGGTCCGCGTGGCAGTGGACGCGCTGCACGCCTGGCGGGGCGTGCCCGACCCGGACGTCCCGCCGCCCGCCCTCACCGGCTTCTTCACCGGACTCGTGCCGCACGCCGGGCTCCACCGCGCCCTGCTGACGCCGGGCGGCGGCGGGCCGCTCGGCCTGGTGCTCAACCGCGAACTGCGCGAACGCAGCCGCACCGAACGGGCGTTGGCCGGAGCGCCGGAACCCGACCTGGTGGCGGCCGCCGTCGCCGGCACGTTCACCGGGGTGCTCGCCGACTGGTTGCACGGCCGGATCACGGCGGAGCCGGAGCGGATCGCCGAGCAGGTCTGGCGCCTGCTGATCTCCCTGCACCGCACGCCGAGGCTGTGACCGGCACGACGGTGGAGGGTCAGGCCACGGGGACGGGCACGAAGGCCCGGCCGGTCTCGGCGATCAGGGCGCGGAGGGCGGCGGCGACCGGGGCGGGGCGTTCCTGCATGGCGACGTGGCCGGTGTCGGGGAGGGTGAGCAGGCGGGCGTCGCGGAAGGCGGCGTAGGCGCGCGGGGCGAGCCGGAACGGCACGAGGCGGTCCTCCCGGCCGTAGACCAGCAGGGTGGGGGCGGTGATCCGGCCCGCCTGGTGCCAGGGGGAGGCGACGCCCCGGCGCAGGGAGGTACGGACCACGGCGCGCATGCCCGCGGGCAGCATCCCTCCCGCGTACGGGAGTTCGCTGCGGCGCAGCCGTTCGCTGGCCTCCGCCGCGCGCACCTCGGGGCTGACCCGGGTGGGGTCCGCGTAGATCAGCCGGTAGAGGTCGTCCAGTTGGCGGTCCGGGCTCTGGTCGGCGAGCAGCCGGGCGTACAGGCGCGGGGCGCCCGGCAGGGCGAGCAGGGCCGCGCGCAGGGCCTGGGGCGAGGGGAGGGCGGGCAGCACGGGGGCGAGCAGGGTCAGCGAGGCGACCAACTCGGGTCGGTGGGCGGCGATGTGAAGAGCCGTCAGGCCGCCGAGGGAGTTGCCGACCAGGTGGATCCGGCGGTGCCCGGCGCGGTCCAGGTGGGCGGCGACGGCCGCGGACTGGCCCTCGACCGTGACCAGGCCGTCGGGCGGGGGTGCCGAGCGGCCGTAGCCGGGGAGGTCCAGGGCCAGGCAGTGCACCGAGCCGCGCAACTGGTCGATCAGGGCGGCCCAGTTGTCGGTCCAGCCGCCGAGGCCGTGCAGGAAGACGGCGGTGTCGGCGGCGGGCGCGGTGCCGGGGGTGTAGGTGGCGGCGAGCGGTTGGTGCACGGGGGTGGTTCCTTCGAGCGGCGGTCGGGTGCGGTGGCGGGTCCGGTGGCGGTGGCGGACGGGTGCGGTGGCGGGCGCGCGGCTCAGCGCCGCAGTGCTGCGGTTGCGCGGCTCAGCGCCGCAGTGCGCCGGTGGTCTCCGCGATGGCGAGGCGGTAGTGCCCGATCAGCCGGTCGCCGATCGACGCCCAGTCGCGCTCGGCCACGGCGGCGCGGCCCGCCCGGCCGAGTTCGGCCCGCAGGCCGGCGTCCCGGGCGAGCCGGTCGACGGCCGTACGGAACTCCTCGCCCGCGCCGGGCGGCACCAGGAAGCCGGTGCGCCCCGGGCGGACCAGGTCCAGCGGCCCGCCGGCCGCCGGGGCGACCACCGGCAGGCCGCTGGCCATCGCCTCCTGGACGGTCTGGCCGAAGGTCTCGTACGGCCCGGTGTGCGCGAACACGTCGAACGAGGCGTACAGCCGGGCGAGTTCGTGCCCGGTGCGGCGGCCCAGGAACTCCGCGTCCGGCAGTGCGGCCTCCAGCGGGGCGCGGCACGGGCCGTCGCCGACCACCACCAGCCGGACGCCCGGCAGCCGGGAGGCCTGCACCAGCCGGTCGACCTGCTTCTCGGCCGCCAGCCGTCCGACGTAGCCGACCAGTACCTCGCCGCGCGGGGCGAGCCGGCGGCGCAGCGCCTCGTCGCGGTGGCGCGGGTGGAAGCGCTCCCGGTCGACTCCGCGCGGCCACAGGTGGAGCCGGGGGACGCCGTGGGCGGCCAGCGCATCCAGCGACGCCCGGGAGGGCGCCAGCGTCCGGGCGGCCGTGCCGTGGACGCGCCGCAGGATCCGCCAGGCCGTCCGGGCGCCGGCTTCGCCCGCGAACGGGAGGTAGGTCCGGGCGTAGGCCGCCATGTCCGTCTGGAACACCGCCACGGCCGGGACCGAGGCCCGCCGGGCCGCCGCGGCGCCCGCCGCCCCGAGGGCGAACGGCCCAGCCAGGTGGACGACCTGGGGGCGGTGCCGCTCGATCGCGGCCGCCAACTGCCCGCCGGGCAGGGCGATCCGCACCTCCGGGTAGCCGGGCAGCGGGACGGACCGGACCCGGAGCACCTGGTAGCCGTCCAGCCGCTCGGGGCCGCGCCGGGTGCGGGTCGCCGGGGTGACCACCAGGACGCGGTGGCCGCGGGCGGTCAGGTGCTCGGCGGTCCGCAGCACGCTGTGGGCGACGCCGTTGAGCTGCGGGGGGAAGGACTCGGTGACGATCAGGACCCGCAGTGGGCCGCCGTCGGGCCCGGGGGCGGCGGCGGGGGCGAGCGGTGCGGCCGTCGCCGGCCCGGACAGGACGCGGCTCACCGGGCGGTCCCGCTCTCGACCCGGGGCCGTCCGTCCTCGGCCCTAACCCTCCTGGCCCTGGCCCGGGCCCCGGGGACGGCCGCGGTCGGGGGTGCGTCGACGCAGCGGCCCACCGCCCGGAGGTCCCGCAGGATCTCCCGGAACGAGTCGACCAGGCCGGCCTCGCGGTAGGGCAGGCCGACCTCCGCGCAGTAGGCACGCACGATCCGCGAGGCCGGGCGCAGCGCCGGTACGGGCATGGCCGGGAAGAGGTGGTGCTCGATCTGGTAGCCGAGGCCGCCGAAGAGGAAGTGGGTGAACCGCCCGGCGCGGAGATTGCGGCTGGGCAGCACCTGGCGCCGGAGGTAGTCCGCGGGCTGCTCGTCCGGTCCGGTCATCGGCATGCCCTTGTGGTTGGGCGCGAAGATGCAGCCCAGGTAGACGCCGAGCACGGCGCCGCACAGCACGGCGAAGGCGAGCGCCTGGAGCGGGGTGAGGACGGCCAGCAGCAGGCCCGCCGCGAGGGCGTAGTGCAGGACGGCGAGGGTCCGTTCCAGCAGCGGGTGGCGCAGCCGGCCCCGGGTCAGGGTCAGGGCAGTGGCGACGACCAGGCCGAGGGCCTGGAGCGAGAGCAGCGGGAAGAACAGCTCCGCCTGGTACTTGGCGACCGTCCTCCGCAACCCCCTTGTGCGGACGGCCTGTTCGGCGGTGCGGACGAAGAGCATGGCGTTGGCGGCGGGGTCGCGGCCTTCGCGGTTCGGGTGGGCGTGGTGGCGGTTGTGGTCGCTGACCCACCAGCCGTAGCTCATCCCGACCACCAGGTTGCCGAGCAGGATGCCGGCGAGGTCGGTGCTCCGGCGCCCGGAGAACACCGCGTGGTGCGCGACGTCGTGGCCGAGCAGCGCCAACTGGCCCAGGACGAGGGCGAGTACGGGCGCCAGCGCGAGCTGCCACCAGCTCGCGCCGCCGACGGCGAACCCGGCCAGCAACAGGGCGAGGGCGGCCAGCAGGGCGGTGGCCCGGCAGGCGTAGTACAGCGGGCGCTTGCGGAGCAGTCCGGCCTCACCGACGCGTCGGCGCAGCTCGGCGAAGTCCCCGTGCCGGGTGGTTCCGGCGGTCGGGGTGTCCTGAGGGGTCATGCCACCATCCCGGTCTCGGGTCGCTCCGGCCGGTCGTGGCCGCAAAGCCACCCGTCCCGGGGGCACGTGCGGTGGCCCCGGGACGGGCGGCGGCCTCACCCTTCCGTACCCGACCGGCCGGTGTGCCCCGGCGGGCCCGTGTCGCGGTCGGAATGGGCTCGAACGGGCGGGTGGCGGCGGGGGTTGTTCCGTCAGGGATCCGAAGGTCGAGCGTTTTTGCGAGGCTTCCGGCCGGTCCCCGGTGGGGTCCATCCGATGGTCCACCCGGGGTCCGCTCGGGGTCCACCCGGGGACCACCCGACCTCGGGTCGGGGCCGCCGGTCCGGTGCTCTAGCCTTTGGCCAATGACCGGTACGACCGATGTACACGCTGCCGACGTGCCCGATGTGCCCGACCTGCCCGATGTGCCCGACGGGGTCTGGACCAGGCTGACCGCGGCCACCGACCTCGATCGGGTAGTGGCCCGCTCCTGGCTCTTCGGGCTCGGTTTCAACCGCGCGGCGCCCGTCGACGTGCTCCTGAGCCTCCTGGATGCCGGGGAGGCCGGCTTCCTCTGGCGGGAGGACCTGCCGCCCGAGGTGATGGACGCCGCCGTCGTCCACGAAGCCAGGCGGGTGCGTGTCATCGCCGCGGAATCCGGTCACCTCTCCGCCGCACAGTGGGACCGGCTCGTCGCCGCCACGCCGAATGCGGGGCTGCGAGGGCTCTTCACGGAGCTCGCGGCCGAGCACCTGGCCGCCCGGCGGCTCTCCCGTGGCGGCCGTGGGGGGGGGGGGGGGGGGGAGCCCCCCCCCCCTAACCCCACAGGGGAAGAGGAGAGGGCGGAGAGGGGCGCGCAAGTCCCCAAAACCGACCCCAGAGGCATGACAAAGGC
>NZ_JBVHYH010000103.1:0-27906 GCF_055569135.1 Kitasatospora sp. NPDC029367 | reverse complement strand
CTCGAGAGGGGGAGGGAGGGAGGTTTGTGGTGAGGTGGGCGGTAGCGCCCCCCCCCCCCCCCCCCCCCGGGGGCTCACGCCGAAGTACCCGTGCGGCTGCGGCGGGCGAGCAGCACGCCGGCCGCCGTGCCGAGGACGCCGACCACGATGCCGGCGATGCCGAGGCCGCGGGCGGTGGAGTCGCTGCTGTCGGCCTTCGTCGCCGCCGTCGTCGTCGATGCCGTCGCACTGCGCGTCGGCGCCGGGGTCGCGGCGACGGCGCTGTCCCCGTCGGCGGCCGCGGCCGTCAGGTGCAGCACCGGGGCCGGGTTCTTCGGCTCCGGCTGTCCGGCCTGGGGTTCCTCGATCCAGCGCACCACGTTGCCGTCGCTGTACGTCTGGAGGGCCTTGAAGACGACCTGGTCGGTGCCCTCGGGCAGCGCGCCGAGCTCGACGGTGAAGTCCTGGTAGTGGCCGGGGGTGATCTGACCGCCGGTCCAGGTCACCTGGGAGACCACGTCGGTGACGTCCCCGTCGTCGGTGTGGATCGGGGTGGCGAGCTTGGTCGTGGTGATCTTGTCGGTCCAGCCGGGCACCGGCGTGACCAGGGCGGACGGGACAGGGTGGTCGGTCGGGAAGTCGATCTCCACCTGGACGGTGCTCTTGGTGTCGTCCTCGTTCGGCACCCGGAAGGCGAAGGTCCGGTCGGTGGCGTTCTTCGGGATGCTGGACGGGTCCACGATGACGTGCGCGGAGGCCGTCGTGGCGGCGGCCAGTACGGTCGCGGCCGCCAGGGCGGCGGCGGCGGTCAGGCGGGTCATGGGGGTCAGGCGGGTCGGGCGGGCCATGGGGGCAGTTCGCATGATGCGGTTGTTCTCCAGGGGAGGGCACTCGTGACCGCGCACGGGCGCGCGGCGGGCCCGGTGTCCGAACCGGGCCGTCGTCGCCGCCGTACGGGAGCTCACGTGCGGTGGGTGATCCAGGGGGTCGGGAGGACGGCCGTGCCCGGGAGCGTTCCCGCTCCGGTCACGCCGTCGCGCACCCCGGCGGACCGCGCCTGATCACCGTGTGCCGCAGGAAGGCCGAGCACGCCCGGCCCCAGCGGTCGGCTCCCGACGCCCGGCGCCCCGCGCTCCTCCGGACGTCGAGCCCGTCCCGGAGGGCCGTGAACAGGGCCAGCGCACCTCGGAGTTGAGCCGCGCAGGCCCGCCCGGTGGCCTCGGCGACGCGGGCCGCGATCCGGACCAGAGCCCACACCGCCGCCTCGCCCCGGCGCAGCCACCAGCCGGCGGCGAGGGTCGCGGCCAGGTGCGCCAGGAACATCGCGGGGCTCAGCCCGGCGAGCGTCGCATGGCACCAGAAGCCGAGGTGGGTCGCGGCGACGGCGGTGTGGTGGGTGGTGCCCGCGCCCGCGCCCGCCGTGACGTGCGTCATCGCGGCGCCACGGCGATCGGCCATCCCCTGCATGCCGGGCATAGAGGACATACCAGTCATACCTGCCATGCCGGGCATGTCCGGCATCCCGGCCGCCCCGGCAACCCCGCCGGTGCCTCCCCGCGCCGTCCCCGGCTGCCCGGCCCCGACCCCGGCCCCGACCCCGGCACCGGCCGCAGCCCCGGCCGCGTGGAACAGCAAGTGCAGTCCCACCTGGCCGCCCAGCAGACCGCCGACGATCGCCCGAACCGAACGCTCCCGCCGCGCACCGAGCACCGCCACCGCCGCGACCAGCACCCACCCGAGCAGCAGCACGCCGGGCGGCAGCCGGTCCCCCGAGGCCAGCACGTGCCCGGCGGCGGACAGCACGAGGCAGACCGTCGCGAAGGGCAGGGCCCGCAGCACGCGAAGGTCGAGGGCGGCGGCGCGCACCGGCAGTGGTGCGGGCCCGGCGTCGAGGTCGGTCATGGCGGCGCCATCATGGCACGGGATCCCGGTGCCCTGTCGGGGTGTCCCCTGATTCGTCCCCGATCCGGCGCCCGGCGGCGTTTCGGCCCGCCCGGCCCGGGCTACCACAGCGGTACGACCCGTCCGGGAAACCGGGCCGCAGGCCTTCATCGCGGCACGCCGGAGGGGTAGTTGAGCTTAAGCGGATCTTCAGCAAGGCCCTGCCATCCTGACCGAGCCGCGGTTCGCCGCGGCCCCAGCCGCTGCTCGTCGCACCAGGCGGCATCCCCGCACCCCGGCCGCGCCCGGGCACCGGATCGTGCCCGGACGGGCACCGGAAGCCACCCGCCCCTGCCCCGTCACCGCCAGAGGATCGGCCGACCGTGTCGCAACTCCCGCACCTCCACGAGGCATCGGCGCACCACGCCGAAGCGTCCCGCCCGTCCGTGCCCGCCGCCGGGCGCGTCGTCATCGTCTCCGCGAGCGTGGGCGCCGGGCACGACGGCGCCGCCGCCCAGCTCGCCCTGCGCCTGGCCGGGTCGGGCCACACCGTCGACCGCTGGGACTTCCTGGACCTGGTCCCCGCCGGGCTCGGGCCACTGGTCTCGGAGTGCTACCGGCGGCTGCTGACCGTCGCCCCCTCCGCCTACCAGCGGATCTACTCCAGCACCGAGTCCACCGGGCGCCCGGGCGCGCTGATCCGGCTGATCCAGCGCAGCACCCACCGCAAGCTGCTGCGATCGCTCCCGCCGGACACCTGCGCGGTGGTGGCCACCTACCCGATCGCCGGGCAGGTGCTCGGCACCCTGCGCGGCCAAGGTCGGCTGGCAGTGCCCGCCGCGGTCTACCTGACGGACTTCTCGGTGCACCCGCTCTGGGTGGCGCCCGGCGTCGACCTGCACCTGGCGGCCCATCCCGTTCCCGCCGAGCAGGCCCGCGCGCACGGGGCCGAGCGGGTCACCGTCGCGGGCCCGGTGGTCGACCCCCGGTTCACTCCGACCACGGAGGCCCTGCGCGCGGCTGCCCGGGCGCGGTTCGGACTGCCGCCGGGCGCGCCGCTGGCCCTGCTGGTGGCCGGCTCCTGGGGGGTGGGCGAGGTGGCGAGGGTGGCCGCCGAGGTGCGCGCCACCGGGGCGGCGGTGCCGGTCGTGGTGTGCGGGAAGAACCGGGCCCTGGCGGAGCGGCTACGGGCGGACGGCGTCGAGCACGCCTTCGGCTGGGTCCGGGACATGCCCGGCCTGATGCACGCCTGCGACGTGCTGGTGCAGAACGCCGGGGGCCTGACCTCGCTGGAGGCGTTCGCCTGCGGCCTGCCGGTGGTCAGCTACCGCTGCATACCCGGGCACGGACTGACCAACGCGGCCGCCCTCGACCGGGCGGGCCTCGCCCCGTGGGTCCGCGACCCGGCGCAGCTCGCGGCCGTCCTCGCCGCCATGGCCGACGGGCCCACCGGGCGCCGGTACCGGGAGGCCGGACTGGCGCTGCACCGCGACGCGTCCGGGCCGGCGGAGGCGATCGCGGCCATCGCGGCCATCCCGGCCGGTGGTTCCCCGGCCGTACGGGCCGGCGGCGTATCCCCCGCCGTACCGGCCGACGCCGCGCCCCCGGCGCACGCCGCACCGCAGCCGCTGATCCCCGCGCAACGCCGCCGCCCCGACCGGGCAGCCACGCCCACCCCCGGCCGCGAGTCCGCCCCCGCCTCCACCCCCACCCCGCGCCGCGTCGGCCACCGCACCGGCCTCCGCCCCGGACGACGCGTCGGCCTCGTGGTCGCCGCCCTCAGCGCGACCGCCTGGCTGTCCACGGCCGGCGCCCAACTCGCCGTCGCCTACGGCGGGTTCGACGCCGTCGACGCCAGCCGCACCGGCCGGGCCTTCCTCGTGGTGCACCCGCCGCACGGCGGGCACCTCGACGACGCCACGCTGCGCGCCCTGTCGGCCGTGCAGGCCGCCGTCTCGGTCGACACCGACGAGGCCGCCGCCGACCCGGCCGAGGTCCGCCGCTTCGCGGCCGCCGGGCTCACCCTGGTCAACGCCGGCTACGGCCCGCCCTACCAGAGCGGGATCGTCACCCGCCGCAACTCCGTCGACGCCGGGGCCGACGCCCTGCGCTCCGCCACCGGCGCGGGCAGCTCCTTCTTCCTCTCCAGCCGGGACGTGGACGCCCTCGACCTCGGCCTGGCCGCCTACCACCGCGAGCACCTGGTCGTGCCCGACCTCCGGATCGCCTGCGGCAGCGCCGTCACTCCGCAGCTGAGACCCGGCCAGATCGTCCTGGTCGAGTGCGGCAGCGCCGATCCGGCCGGGCTCACCACGACCATGAACCGCCTGCTCACCTCCCACCGCCCGCCGCACCTCGGCGCGCTGACCACCCTTTCCTGAGGCCCCCATGAAGCCCCGCGTGCTCCCGCTCCTCGGCGCCGCCGCTGCCACCGCCACCGTCGCCGCCACCGCGCTCCACGCGGCTCCCGTGCTCTCCACCTACGGGCCGCTGCGCAACCGCCTGCTGCCCCGGCTCGCCGGGACCGGGCGCCCCGACCACGTGGCCCTCACCTTCGACGACGGCCCGGACCCGTCCTCCACGCCCGCCTTCCTGGCCGTGCTCCAGGAGCGCCGGGTGCACGCCACCTTCTTCCTGCTCGGCTCGATGGCCGTCCGGGCGCCCGCGCTGGTGCGGGAGATCGCCGACGCCGGGCACGAGCTCGCCGTGCACGGCTGGGCGCACCGCCCGCTGCTGCTGCGCGGCCCGCGCGCCGCCTTCGACGACCTGCGCCGGGCCCGCGACACCGTCGCCGACCTCACCGGCACCGCGCCGCACTGGTTCCGGCCCCCGTACGGCGTCATGAGCGCGGGCGCCCACCTCGCGGCCCGCCGACTCGGCCTGACCCCGGTGCTGTGGACGAGCTGGGGCGAGGACTGGACCGGCCGCGCCACCCCGGACACCGTCCACCGCACCGTCACCGCGGACCTGTACGGCGGCGGCACCGTCCTGCTGCACGACTCGGACTGCACCTCCGCCCCCGGGGCCTGGCGCTCCGCCCTCGGCGCCCTCCCCCGACTGCTCGACCACTGCGCCGCCCAGGGCTGGCAGGTCGGCCCGCTCCGCGAGCACGGGGTCGGGGCGGAGCCCCGAGGCGGCGCGGCCTGAACCGAACCCGAGGACGGAACCCGACCCGACGCGTCAGCCCAAAACGGCCAGTCAGCCCGAAACGGACTGCGGCCCGGCCGCGATGCGGGCCGCCCTGGCACACACCCGCCGCAGCAGCGCGTTCAGCTCCGTGCGCTGGCCCTTCGTCAGCGGGG
The DNA here is from genome assembly GCF_055569135.1 of Kitasatospora sp. NPDC029367. NCBI lineage: Bacteria > Bacillati > Actinomycetota > Actinomycetes > Kitasatosporales > Streptomycetaceae > Kitasatospora > Kitasatospora sp. NPDC029367. The sequence continues at coordinate 22,744 of NZ_JBVHYH010000103.1, read as the reverse complement.
CCAGCAGGTCCTCCTGGACGGTGGCGGCGTCGCCGTGCAGCCCCTCCAGGGCGGCCTCGCCCGCAGCGGTGAGGGTCACCACCTCGTGGCGGCCGTTGACCTGGACGACCATCGACTGCACCAGCGCGGCCGACAGCAGTTCGTCGAGTGCCCGGGACACCTCCGGCTCCGGCAGGCGCAGCCGGGCCGCGAGGTCGGGCCGGGCGTGCGCGCCCTGCCGGGACAGCGCCGAGAGCACCGCCAGGTGGGTCTGGCCCATCTCCCGGGCCCGCCACCGGTCCGCCAGCAGGCCGTCCGCCGCCCGGCCGGCCGCGGACAGCAGGTAGACCGTCTGCTCGAAGGGGCTCGACGATCCCTTCCGCCCGTCGTACACGTGCCGTCCAATCGCTGGGGGAGGGCTGCACCACCTCCGGTCCGGGCCCCGGAGTGCCGACGCCCACGCCCGCGCCGGGCCGAGTCGTACCGGCGGTGAGCGGTACGGAACGCGCGGAGGGCACGAGGGCCACGGGCACGCGGTGCTGCGGACAGGCGGGAGCAGCCACACCCTACCCAGGGTCGACGGCTTCGGTCTACATCGTTGTCGTCGAACCATGAGGTCACCGGCCCTGTACCGCGCACCCGGGCCGGGTCGCGGCTTGACCGCCGGTCGACGTACGTCCGGCCCTCGGTCCGTGTCGCTCGTATAGAGACCTTCCGCGCTGCCACATACTCGCGATCGCTGTTCGAGAGTGCGCGCGCTGCACCCGGCAGCCCACCCGAGCACCCGCCCCGAGCCCGCCGGAGGACCCGTGACCACACCCCCGAACACCCCCGTCCCCGATCCGGTCGTCGCGAATCCGACGTACCTCGCGGACATCCGCACCTACTTCCGCCCCGAGGACGTGGCCCACATGGCCGCCAAGGGCATCGACCTCGGCACCTACGACGCGGTGAAGCGGAACGCCCTCACGATCTTCGCCCACACCGCGCCCCCCAACGCGGACATGCCCCCGGACGCGGCGGGCAAGTGGAGCGCCAACCGCTCGCAGACCTTCAAGAACTGGATCGTCAACGGCTTCCCGCTCGGCACGTCGACACCGGTCACGACACCCGGCGGGGCGGCCCCGGCCCGGCTGCGCAAGAACGTCATCACCCTCACCGACGCCGAATTCGCCCTCCTGACAACGGCGTTCAACGGCGTCATGGCCCGCTCCACCACCGCCCCGGACGGCTACTTCACGCTGGCCGGGCAACACGGACTCCCGGAGGCCTGGTGCCTGCACCACGAGCCCCGCTTCAACCCCTGGCACCGCGTCTACCTGCGCGAGTTCGAGGACGCGCTGCGCTCCGTCCCGGGCTGTCAGGACGTGACGCTCCCCTACTGGGACATCTCCACCCCGCTGCCGGACCGCCTGCAGCACCCGCCGTTCGACCGGTACGTCCTGCCCGCCGACCCCGGCGCCATGGCGACGCCGCCGGTCCGCGACACCTTCCCCTACACGACCCAGCGCTACTCCGTCGCCGACATCACGGCGAACCTTGAGCGCTTCGGGGTCCTGGCCGACATCGCCACGTCGATGACCCAGTCCCTCTGGGGCGCGTCCGACATCAACGGCTACCAGAAGTTCTCGATCCAGTCCCACGACAGCGGCCACGGCTCGGTCGGGCCGACGATGGGCGTCCAGGAGCTCTCCGCCTTCGACCCGGTCTTCTGGTTCTACCACTGCAACATCGACCGGCTGTGGCTGAGCTGGCAGACGCGCAACCAAGCGACCACCCTGGCCGGGTTCCGGACCACCCTGGCCGGCGGGGACGTCAGTTGGCTCACCAACCCGGACTTCAACCCGCTGCCGCCGTTCACCGCGACCGCCGACCAGACCATCGCCACCGACATCGGGTACGACCAACTGGACCTGCCCGCCCACGCGGAGACCGTCATGGAGAACCTCTCCGGCAGCATCGACGCCGCCCGCACCTTCTCCTTCCGCAGCGCCGACCCGGTCTCGGTGCGGGTGAAGGGCATCGACCGGCTGAACATCCCGGGGTCGTTCATCATCAGCCTGCTCGCCGACGGCGAGCCGGTCGCGGAGCGGTTCTTCTTCCAGCCCAACAACCCGCGCCAGTGCGCGACGTGCGTCAAGCACGGCACCGTCAACATCGACTTCCGGCTGACGAGGGAACAGATCCTCGACCGCGCCCTGACCGTCCGGATCGACGTCCCGGGCCACTCCGGGGAGATCGGCACCGCCTTCCCACTCGGCCAGGCCGGCAACCCCACCGTCAACGCACGCCTCCTGGTCGGCGAGGCGTAACGGCGGCCACTCCCGTCGCTCTCCCCCGTTCGCCCGGGAGCCACGGAAACACCGGCCACCGGCCTCCGAGCCTCCCGGGCGAAGCGAGTTCAGACGACCGGACTCAGCCAACCAGGCTCGGACGACCGGGCTCAGACGAAGGCGATGACGAGCAGGACGGCCGCCACCAGCAGCGCGACGGTCAACGCCGACGTCCCGGTGCGGCTGCCGGGGCCGCCCGAGGTCACGGCGGCCCAGGAGACGGCGGGGACCGCCACGGTGAGCGCGATCGCCAGCCACGTCACGGTCCCCATCGGGACCCCGGCGACCTCGGCCCCGAAGACGGTCGTGAACATCACCAGAAGCCAGGCCGTCGCCGTCAGCAGTGCCCAGGCCGCGCGGGCGGTCCACCGCTCGACCGGGTCGGCCGCGCGAAAGTTGCTTCGGGTCATCGTCAGGATCCGGGTCCAGTTCGCCACCGGAGCATTCTGCCGAACCTGACTCGCGAGTACCAGGGGCGGACCTCGGCAGCCTCAGCAGCATCAGCGGGCTCAGCGGGCTCAGCGGGCTCAGCGGGCTCAGCGGGCGAACTTCTGCTTCGCCGCGGGGGTGACGGGGGTGAAGAAGTTGACCAGGTTGCCGTCGGGGTCGCGGAACAGCAACGAGCGGTTGCCCCAGGGCATCGTGGTGGGACCGGCGACGACATCGGTGAGGACGGCGCTCAGGTTGCGGTGGACGCGGTCCACGTCGTCGACGAGGAACTCGGTGATCACGCTGTGGTTGTCCGCCGGGCGGGCCGAGCCGGGTGCGAACAGCGGGACGGTACGGGTGCCGGCGATCGCGAGGGTGGCGCCGCCGATCCCCAGTTCGGCGAAGTCCTCGGTGGCCCACACCGCCCGCACCCCGGTGGCCTGCTCGTAGAAGGCGACGAGGCGGGCGACGTCGGCGGTGATGATGCGGATCGAGACGAAGTGCACGGGGATCTCCTTGGCTGAACCTGAAACGGGACTCGGGAACCTGCACGTCGCAGGCTAGGCGGGATACTGGACAGAATCGGTCCGCTATTCCGCCTAGGCTGCGAACATGCCCCGACCCACCGCCCGCGTGCTGACCCTGCTGGAACTGCTGCAGTCCGGCGGCACCCGGACCGTCGCCGAACTCGCCGACCGGCTCGGTGTCCAGGGGCGCACCGTACGGCGATACGTCGACCAGCTGGGCGAGCTGGGCGTCCCCGTGGAGTCGGTGCGCGGCCGTTACGGCGGGTACCGGCTCGCCCCCGGGTACCGGCTGCCCCCGCTGATGCTCGGCGAGGACGAGGCGCTGGCCGTCCTGCTCGGCCTGCTCGCCGGCCGCCGCGCGGGCCTGAGCACGGCGGAGCGCACGGCGGGCGAGACGGCGGCGGCGAAGATCCGACGGGTCCTGCCCCAGCACCTGGCCCGCCGGCTCGACTCGCTCCTGGACGCCCTCGCCTTCACGGACCGGCCCGGCGAGTTCGACACCCCGGACGCCGAGGTCCTGCTCACCCTCGCCGACGCCGTCCGCCACCGCCGACCGGTCTCCCTCCACCACACCGGCCGCGACGGGCACCGCACCGAGCGCACGCTGCACGCGTACGGGATCGTCGCCCACGCGGGCCGGTGGTACGTCACGGGCCGGGACGCCCGGCTCGACGAGGACCGGACCTTCCGGCTCGACCGGATCGCGGACGCCCGCACCCTGCCCGGCTCCTTCGACGTGCCCGACGGCCCGGATCCGGCGGAGCGGGTGCTGTCGGCGTTCGCCACCGCCGAGTACCGGCACGAGGTGACCGTGCGGATCCACGGGACGGTCGGGCAGATCCGCGCCGGGCTCCCGGCGAGCGTCGCACGCCTGCCGGACGAAGCTCCCGAGGACGTCGTTCCCGAGGGCAATGCTCCCGAAAGCAATGCTCCCGAAGGCGACGCGACCGTCGAACGCTGGCGGGTGGTCGAGCTGCGGGTGGAGCGGCTCGACTGGCTGCCCGCCGTACTCGCCTCACTGGACCGGCCGTTCGTCATCGAGCGGCCCGACGAACTGCGGGCCCGTGTCGCCGCTCTGGCCGATCGCCTCGCCTCGTACGCCCGTGACCACACCCCCGGACCCGCCTGAGCCGCGTCGCCGCACCACCCGGGCGGGCGGTACGGCGACGCGGCCTTCGAGCGGTGGGGGTCAGTAGCTGGTGAGGCCGAGCTGCTGGACGCCGTTGGTCTGGTCGGTCCAACTGCCGGCCAGGCCGCCGTCCTTGACGATGGCGTGACCGTCGGTGGACAGCACGCCGACCCGGCCGGAGGCGCGGTCCAGCTGGAGATCTGCCACGTTGTTGGTCTCCGGCGTCCACCCCGCCAGCAGGCCGCCCTCCTTCACCGAGGCCGTCCCGTCGTTGAACACCACACCGACCCAGTCGCCGGACAGCCGAAGCTGCTTGACACCGTTCGTCTGGTCCACCCAACTGCCGGCCAGACCACCGTCCTTGACGATGGCGTGACCGTCCTTGGTCAGCACGCCGACCCGGCCGGAGGCGCGGTCCAGCTGGAGATCGGCCACGTTGTTGGTCTCCGGCGTCCACCCCGCCAGCAGACCGCCCTCCTTCACCGAAGCCGTCCCGTCGTTGAACACCACACCGACCCAGTCACCCGACAGCCGAAGCTGCTTCACGCCGTTCGTCTCGTCCACCCAACTACCGGCCAGACCACCGTCCTTGACCACCGCATGCCCGTCCGTGGTCACCACACCCACCCGACCCGCACCCTGGTCCAACTCGAAGTCGGCGACCCCACCCCGCTCGTCCACCCACGGTGCGTTCAGATCCCCCTCCTTCACATACAGCTCACCACCGGTCGTCAGCACACCGATCCAACTGCCACTCACCTTGAATCGCGCCAACCCCCCACCCCACTCCGGACTCCACCCCGCCGTCAGCGCCCCCTGCTTCACCGTCAACGCACCGTTCTGCAACACCCCGATGCGGGAGTTCCGGGCACCCGTCAGGCCGGCGGGACTGATGTAGGCGCTGATCCGCATGTTGGCGGCGGCGGGGACCGAACCGACCGGGACTTCGGCGGCGCCGAGGGTGAGGTTCTGGACGGTCGCGGTGCGGGCGAAGGCGGCCTCGTCCGAGCCCTGGCCTCCCCAGTCGCCGTTGGTGGTGAGGACGGATCCGTCGGCGTTGACCTTGGTGACGAGCCCGACGTGGTCGGCGCGCCCGGCGCCGTTGTAGTTGTAGAGCACCGCATCGCCGAGCTGGGGCCGGTAGTCCGGCCCCGTGTGGAGGGTGCCTCTGGCCTGCCCGTAGGCGTAGAAGGTGCCCGAGGAGGCGGTGAGCCCGGCGACGTCCAGTCCCGCGTTCTGCCAGACCCAGATGGCGAAGTCGGAGCACCAGTACTCGGGCTTGCAGCTGGAACCGAAGGACGTGCCACCGAGGCTGTTCGGTGCGCTGTTGACCACCGAGCAGGAACCGGCGCCCTTGCCGGCGTTGTTCAGGGCCAGGGTGGCGAGGTCGCTTCCGGTGGCGGCGGAGGCTGAGGGCGCGGCAAGGGTGACGCAGGCGCCGAGCAGCGCGGTCGACAGCGGGACGGACAGCAGGCGCAGGGTCCGGGACATGGTGATGAGCTTCCTCTCGTTGATGATCCGTCGGGTGCGGTGGTTCTGCGGCACGTGTTTCAGAAGCTGGTGAGGCCGAGCTGCTGGACGCCGTTGGTCTGGTCGGTCCAACCACCGGCCAGGCCACCCTCCTTGACGATGGCGTGACCATCGGTGGACAGCACACCGACCCGGCCGGAGGCGCGGTCCAGCTGGAGATCGGCCACGTTGTTGGTCTCCGGCGTCCAGCCCGCCAACAGACCGCCCTCCTTCACGGAGGCGGTGCCGTCGTTGAACACCACACCGACCCAGTCGCCCGACAGCCGAAGCTGCTTGACACCGTTCGTCTCGTCCACCCAACTACCGGCCAGGCCACCGTCCTTGACGATGGCGTGACCGTCCTTGGTCAGCACACCGACCCGGCCGGAGGCACGGTCCAGCTGGAGATCGGCCACGTTGTTGGTCTCCGGCGTCCACCCCGCCAGCAGACCACCCTCCTTCACCGAAGCCGTCCCGTCGTTGAACACCACACCGACCCAGTCACCCGACAGCCGAAGCTGCTTCACGCCGCTCGTCTCGTCCACCCAACTGCCCGCCAGGCCACCGTCCTTGACCACCGCATGCCCGTCCGTGGTCACCACACCCACCCGACCCGCACCCTGGTCCAGGTCGAAGTCGGCAACCCCACCCCGCTCATCCACCCACGGCGCGTTCAGATCCCCCTCCTTCACATACAACTCACCACCGGTCGTCAGCACACCGATCCAACTGCCACTCACCTTGAACCTCGCCAACCCCCCACCCCACTCCGGACTCCACCCGGCCGTCAGCGCCCCCTGCTTCACCGTCAACGCACCGTTCTGCAACACCCCGAGCCGTGCGGTGGGGGCCCAGAGCGCGTCGACGATCAGCTGGGCGTCGCCGGCCTGCGGCTGGTAGCGCTCGGGGAAGGCGGAGCCCTGGACGCCCTGGCAGACGACGCCCACCGGCTGGCTCTCCCAGGCGCCGTTGGGGAAGTTGGCCAGCATGTGGGTGAGGAAGGAGTTGGTGGCGAAGACCGGGTCCTCGATCTGGGCCGGCGTTCCCCAGCCCGCGCTCGGGCGCTGCTGGAACAGGCCCAGGCTGTCCGCGTCGCCGTACGTCAGGTTGTTGATGCTGCCTTCGACGATCGCGGTGGTGACGGCGATGACCGCGGCGTGGTTGTCGAGGCCCCGGTTCCGGACGGTGTTGACGATCGTCCGGGCGCAGGAGACGTTGTAGCCGTTCAGCGCACCGCGCATCTTGCCCTGCAAGCGGGGGTTGAGGGTGGTGGCGATCGCCTGGTCGGTCGCCGTGCCGTCGGACGCGGCCGGGTCGCAGGCGACCGTGCCCGAGGGCACGGCGGCGGCCAGGGGCGCGGTGGCGGCGGCGAGGGCGAGGCTGAGGGCTACGGCGGTCAGGCCGGTGGAAACGCCCTGGTGGATCCGGGTCATGGGGTCTTCTCCTCCACGAAACGCGGTTCGGTTGTCGGTTGACTGGGTTGCCCGGCGGTATCGGCCCGGCCGGGCTTCGCTGATCCGACGTTCCGACAGCGGTCTGCAAGTTCGGTGCAGAGCGGCCGCTGATCACCTGGAGGCGGTTGCGGGTCGCCGGGCCTGCAAGGCGACCGGGAATCCTCCAGCGGACTTGCAGGGAACTTGAATGGCCGGTCGCCACGATGGGGGTTTCCGTCGAACCGAGGACCGCGCCATGCCTGACGACCGCTTCCCCCGCACGCCCGCCCCGGCCGATCCCCCGCCTGCTCCCCCGCCCGCTCTCCCGCTCACCGACCTGGCCGACCTGGCCGACCTGACCGACCTGACCGACCTGACCGACGGCACCCTGGTGCGCGACTCCACCGGGCAGTTGGCCGTCGCGGTGGGCGGCGTCCTGGTCCGCTTCGCCGACCTGGCCGAGCTGACGGCCTGCGGCTACGACGAGCGCCGGCTGCTGGCGGTGCCCGGGCGTTTCGCCCCGGAACAGGCGCTGCCCGCCGACGGCACCCTGGTGCAGGGCCGGGACGGGCAGGTGACCACCGCGGTCGCGATGATGGTCGGCCGGGCGCGCCTGGACTTCGCCAGCGAGGCCGAGTTGGAGGCGGCCCCGGCCCGGGGCGTGGTCAACGGCGTGCCGCTGCCGCTCTTCCGGGGCCTGCCGGTGGTGCCCGCGGACGGCACGCTCTGTCGGGCCACGGTGGACCGCGCGGGCCGGTACGATCCGCGGCCGGTGGCCCTGCTGCTCGGCGGCGCGCTGATCGCCTTCGACGGCCCGGAGGAGGTCGCCGCGTGCGGCTACCAGGACTCCACGGTCTGGACCATACCGAGCCGGGTCTACGACGGCTTCCCCACGGAGCTGCCGGCGGGCGTGCGTCTCACCTCACCGGGCTCGGGAACGGTCAGCACCGTGACGGCAGCCGGGGACACGCCCGGGGAAGCAGTCGGGACGACGACCGGCCGGGCCTGGGTCGTCCCCGAGCGGGTGCTCCGGGCCGTCGTCCCGCGCGCCGAGGCCTGACGGCCCGTCGGCCTCAGGCAAGGTTCTCGCCCGCCTCCCGGCTGCCGTACCGCTCGAAGACGCCCCGCGCCTCCTGCCAGGCCGCCTCCGCCGCGGCCGGGTCACCGCCCGTGGCCGCGAGGCGGCCGAGGTCGCGCAGGGTCCGGGCGCGCCACAGCGGCAGCCGGAGGACGTCCCACAGCTGGAGGGAGCGCCGGAGCGCCTCGCCGGCCGCCTCGAGTTCGCCCTCGGCCAGGGCCAGTTCGCCGAGCGTCCGCAGGATGAGGGCCTCGCCGAAGCCGTCGCGCAGCTCGCGGCAGGTCTCCAGGCCGTCCTCCAGGGCGGTCCTGGCCGGGGCGTGGTCGCCCTGGCGCAGCCGGACCTTGGCGAGCGCCTGGGCGGCGTACACCGCGCCGAGCCGATCGCCGGCCCGGCGCAGCAGGTCCTCGGCCCGGGCCGAGACGGCGGCGGCCTCGGCCAGCCTTCCCTGGGCGCGCTCGACCAGGCCGAGTCCGCGCAGGACCAGGCCTTCACCGCGCTGGTTCCCGGCCGCGCGGTAGGCGGCGAGGGCGCGTTCGTGGCTCTCCCGGGCCTGCGGGAAGCGGCCCTGTTCGCAGTGGACGCTGCCGAGGCCGTAACCGGCCTGGGCCTCGGTCAGCCGGTGCCCGAGCCGTTCGGCGCCCGCCAGGGCCTGCGTCAGGTGGATGACCGCCTCCCCGTACTGGCCCTGGGTGCGGCAGACCTCGCCCAGCCCGGCGAGGGCGGCCACCTCACCGATGCGGGCGTCGTCGGTGCCGAGGCCGGTGGTGCCGGGGTCGGTGGCGCCGAGGCCGGTGGTGCCGGGGTCGGTGGCGCCGGGGCCGGTGGTGCCGGGGTCGGTGGCGCCGGGGTCCGGTTCGCCGAGGTCGGTGGCGCCGGCGCTCCGGTAGACCGCGATGGCCTGGCGGTAGTAGTCGTAGGACTCGGCGAGCCGGTCCTGCTCGAAGCGCAGCCGCCCGAGCCCGACCAGGAGCAGCGCCTCGCCGGCGAGGTTGCCGCCCGCGCGGGCGGCGGCGAGGGCCGCCTCGTGGGTCCGCCACCAGGAGTCGAACTGGTTGTGCGCGGCGAACAGGCCGAGCGCGACGCTGTTGGCGAGCCGGCAGGCCGCCACGTCCAGCCCGGCCCGCCCGGCCTCCTCGACCATGACGACCAGGCTGTCGTGCTCCGCCTCCAGCCAGGCCCTGGGGTCGGCGAGGAGCTCGGCGCTCTGCCCGGGTTCGAAACGCCAGGCCGGGTCCTCCGCCGGCGGGATGCCCGGAGTGCCGGTGGCACTGCTCTCGACCGCCTCGTCGACCAGTGCGATCCAGGCGTCGACCAGTCGGACGACCGCGCCGGTGCGCTCTTCGACGGGCTCGCGCCGACCGTGCTCAGCCGCGAACAGGCGGACCAGGTCGTGCAGGTGGTAGCGGGTCTGGCCGACGGCGTCGGTGCCGACGGCGTCCAGGAGTTGGGCGTCGACCAGCTCGTCCACCACGTCCTCGGCGGCCGTCGGGTCGGTGTCGAGCAGCGGGCCCACGACCCAGGCGGGCAGGTCGGCGGGGCTCAGCAGGCCGAGGCGGTTCAGCGCGGTGCGGGCGGCCGGGGAGAGCCCGGTGCAGCTGAGCGTCAGACTGGCCCGGACGTCGAGGTCCCCGGCGGTGAGTTCGTCCAGCCGGGTGCGTTCGTCGCGCAGCCGGGCGGCGAGTCGACCGAGGGCCCAGTGGGGGCGCCCGGCCAGCCGGGCCCCGGCGACGCGTACGGCGAGCGGCAGTCGGCCGCACAGGTCGACGATCTCGCGGGCCGCCTCGGGCTGGGCCGCGACCCGCTCGGCACCGACCAGCCTGGCCAGGGCGGCCACCGACTCGTCCACGGCCGGGACGTCCAGGTCCAGTACGGCGGCGCCCTCCAGGACGGGCAGGCGGCCACGGCTGGTGACCAGGACGGCGCAGCTCGCGGTGCCCGGCAGCAGGCTGCGGACCTGCTCCTCGTTGGCGGCGTCGTCCAGGACGGTGATGATCCGGCGGTCCGCCGTCAGCATCCGGTACTGCTCGGCCCGTTCGTCCAGGCCGGTGGGCAGCAGAGCGGCGTCGACGCCGAGGGCGCGCAGCAGTCGGCCCAGGGCGTCGTGCGGGCCGACGGGGCGGTCGGCGGTGCCCCGGAGGTTGAGGTAGAGCTGGCCGTCGGGGAAGCGGGGTGCCAGCCGGTGGGCGACGTGGATCGCCAGCGCCGTCTTGCCGCAGCCCGCGCGGCCGGACAGCACGGCGACATCGGCGGCGCCGGGGTGACGGTCGGCGCCGGGGTGACCGTCGGCACCGCCGGTGCGGTCGGCGCTGCCAGTGCCGCCGCCGGACGCCCCGAGGGCCCGCTCGATCCAGCCGACCTCCCGGTCTCGACCGACGAAGTCACGTGCCGCAAAGGGCAGTTGGCGCGGCACGGGCGCGGGCGGTACGGGCCCTTGCGGTACGGGCCCGTGCGACACGAACCCTGGTGGCACGGGCCCTGGCGGCACGGGCGGGACCCCGGACGGCCCCGGGTCCGCAGCCCTGAGCCGAGTCCGGGAGCGGACGGACACCGGGCCGGTGGCGCCGAGCACGGTCTCGTCCTCGGTGAGGATTGCCTGGTGGATCAGCCGCAGTCCCGGCCCGGGGTCGATGCCGAGCGCGTCGGCGAGCAGTTCGCGCCCCTCCTGGAAGACCCGCAGCGCGTCGGCCGCCCGGCCCATCCGGTACAGGGCCGTCATCAGCTGCCCGCGCAGCGGCTCCCGCAGGGGGTGCTGGGCGCACAGGGCGGCGAGCTCGGAGACGAGTTCGCCGTCGCAGCCCAGCGACAGCCGGGCGGCCGCGCGCTCCTCGATGCCGTCGATCCGGAGCCGGCCGAGCCGGGCGGACTCGGCCTCGGCGAAGGGCTGGTCGATCCCCTCCAGGGCGCGTTCGCCCTTCCACAGGGCGAGAGCGGTGTCGAAGGCGTGCACCGCCTGCTCGGCCTCGCCGCGCTCGACGGCGTTCCTGGCCTCGGCGAGCCCGCGCTCGAACCGCCAGGCGTCGAGCTGTTCGCCGTCCACGGCGAGCAGGTAGCCGGGCGAGCGGGTGAGCAGCAGCCGGTCCGCCTCGGCGCCCAGGCCTCGGCGCAGGGCGGCGACGTAGCTCGCGACCAGGGCGGTGGCGGTCGCGGGCGCCTGCTCGCCCCAGACGAGGTCGATCAGCCGGGCGGAGCTCACCACCTGGCGGGGCTGGAGCAGCAGGGCGGCCAGCAGGCTCAACGGCTTCGGGCCGCCGAGGACCAGCCGCTCCCCCGAACGCAGGGCCTCCACCGGCCCCAACAGACTGAACTCCGTCATCCCCGTCCCCCCGGACCTTCGACCGCCCGAGGGCGACCGGCAATGCGTCACGGGTTGACCGTACACGGTTCGGGGCGGACGGCAGGGCCTCTCCGCCAGGTTCCACCGGACGGACCGCGCCGCCGCTACCGCGTCCCCGGTGCCGACCGCCTCCGTCGCACCCCCGGCGCTGCGCGCGCGGCGCGGGCGGCGCGGGCGAGGTCGGCGACCGAGATCGGCTCGTGGACGTGCTCGGCGCAGAAGGTGACGGCCCGGCATACGGCGGCCGGCGCGGCGACCAGGGCGGAGGCCGCCCGGCCCGGGTTGTCCGGCTGGATGTCCAGGAGGCCGTGGAGCAGGCGCTGTTCGTGGTGGCTGCCGCGCGTCCGCCGGACGACCGTTCCCGGTCGTCACTCCCCGACTGTGCTCCCCATCTCGCCGGGCACCGGCTGCGGCCGGCCCCGCCCGGCCAGCCACAGCGTCACCTCCTCCCAGGCCGCCCGCTCCTGCGCCGGACTGCCCCACCGCCACCAGAACGGCGAGGTGCCGGAGTACAGCTCCTCCCGCCACCAGTCGGCGCACTCGTCCAGGTGATGCCCGGCGACCGGGCCCGTCTCCGCCTCCGCCTCCAGCTCCGCCTCCCAGCGGGCGAGCCAGGGAGTGACTGTCGAACTCGCCGTCACACAGCTCGCGAAGACCTCGGCCGCTGGGGTCGGCGGTGACGCCGTGCGCAGGGTCTGCGACCACCAGGCGTCCAGGAAACCGGCGACCGACGCGGCCTGCTCGCCGGGCCACTCCGACCAGCCCGCCGCGGCCAGCCCCCGCGCCATCAACTCCGGGTCCGTCGGACGCCCGGCGAGCACCAGGACGAGCTGCGGCAGCACGCGTCGGATGACCGCCGCCTGGTCATCCCAGTGGCCGGGCTCCTTCTGCGCGACCTGGCGGACGAGCTCCACGGGGAGCGGGACATCAGGGCTGCGCAACAGCCTCATCTCGCCCTCGGTGAAGCAGCGACCGCACCCGGTCTCGCCGATGTCGGCCGTCATGCCGCGGAAAGCGTCCGCCACCCTGGCCGTCGCCGCCCCCAGGGCGTCAAGGTCGTCAAGGTCGTCAATGTCGTTACTGTCGTCAAGAGTCACGGAGTGTCCCGTCAGGACTCCAGCAGGCACTCGGGCCGGCCGAAGAGCGCAACGTTACACTCCGAGCCCCAGGTTCGCGGCTCAACTGGACCGAACCGGCGACCATCGGCGCCTACGTCCGCCGGCGCCATGCCCGCGCTGCGTGACGAGCCACTAGACAGCCACGAAGCGGCGGTCGCCGTCCCCCACGACGACGCGCCCGAAGCGCATGCCGGGGAAGTGCGCGGCCACCAGCAGGTCGTCTCCGTCCGCCGCTCGGTCCGCGATCCGGTTGCGCACCGCCGAGGCGGCGGCAGGGTCGACGTCCCAGACCACCTCCCAATCCCGTTCGCTGAACTGGACGACGGAATGCACCACGTCCCCCAACAGGACGGCCCTCCGGCCACCGGAGGAGACCACGTACACCGTGGAACCGGGGGTGTGGCCCGGCACGTGGAGCGCGTCGACACCGGGCGCCACAGTGAAGTCCGCGTCGAACAGCTCCAGCCGCGAACCGAGCGGAGTGAGCTTGTCGACCGCGCTCGGCTGCGGGTTGTCGCCGGTGACGAAGTACTCCCAGTCGGCCCGGTGCGCACGGTAGGTCGCCCGGGGGAACACGGCCGCGCCGTCGTGCGTCGCCCAGCCGATGTGGTCGAAGTGCAGGTGGGTGAGAACGACGTCCGTGACGTCCGCCGGGGTGATTCCGTAGTCGGCCAGAGAGGAGAGCAGGTCCCCTCCCGTGTACCGGCCGTCGTCGAACGCGCCCACACCGGTGTCAACGAGTACGGTCCGCGCGCCGGTGCGGACGCAGAAGCCGCCGAGCGGCAGACGCAAGGTGCCGTCCGCCTCAAGATGCTCGGTGTGGCAGGCCCACGGATCCTCCACGCCGGGACGGGACAGGATGTCCGCCGCGACCTCGACCCCCACCCCGTCCCACACCGGCAGAACCTGGATGTCACCGATCCTCACGCGCACTCTCCCGTCTCGGGCAACCACCTGGCAGCAACCGGCTGCAACCGCTCGGGGCACCGGAGCATTCCGGACCGCTCAGCGCCGGCTCCGAGCTTCCTCACCGTGGGCTCTGCCCTGGAACTCGACGTCCGACTCCAGCCCTCCGACTCCAGCGCTCCGGCTCGCATCGATCACCCGGCGGCCCGAGCGCGAGAGGGCTTAGGGCGTGTCTGAACAATTCCCGCCGGGCGCGCGACGCCGGGGCACGCACCTCGCCGCGTTGTCGTCAGTCGCCGATGCTCCGCATGGACTCCCTCCTCCGCCTTGCGATGCACGCACCCCAACGCCGCGCGCTGATCCGACGCGAATTGTCAGACACGCCCTAACGCTCGGCGGCGAGACGCACACCCAGGCCGATGAACAGGCCGCCGGTCGCCACGTCGAGCCGACGGCGCGCGGCCGCGCGCCGGTCGAGCCAGCCGCCGATCCGGCCTGCGAGCACGCCCACCGTGCCGTCGACCAGGAACTCGACCGCGATGAAGACCGCGCCGAGGACCAGGAACTGGAGCCAGACCCGGCCCAGCGCGGGGTCGACGAACTGGGGCAGGAACGCGATCGTGAACGTGACCATCTTCGGGTTCACCAGGTTGGTGAGCAGCCCGCGGACGTACGCCCGCCGACCGGAGACCCCGTTCGCGCCCGCCGACTCGAACCGCTCCTGGCCGCGGTGGCGGATCGCCTGCACGCCGAGGTACACCAGGTACGCGGCGCCGGCCAGGCGCAGTGCGGTGAACGCGGTCGGCGCGGCGGCGAAGAACGCGGACAGTCCCGCGGCCGCGAGCGCGATGTGAACGGCCTCGCTGGTCGCGACCCCGGCGGTGGCGAGCAGCCCGGCGCGGGCGCCGCCGCGGATCCCGCAGCCGAGGACGAACAGCATGTCCGGCCCCGGGGTGACCATCGCAACGAGGGTGGTGAGGAGGAAGACGGCGAAGAGGTGCGGATCGACAGGCATGGGCGCGATGCTCGTGCGGGCGGGGCAGCCCTGCAAGCGATATTCGTAGGCTGAGACGGAGGGGTGTCCAGACCTCGGAGCGCCACCCCACTGGACGGCCGAGGAGTGGGAAGTCGGTGGGGCCGACTTCCCACCCCTCGGGGTTTACCGGGTCGGGCTCGAAGTGGGCTGCGGGGTGGGGTGGTTGTGGCGGGTGCGGTGAAGGCGTAGGCCCGGGCGAGCAGGGCGAGGGCGTCGGCAACCTGGTAGGTGACCGGCGTGGACGGGTCGGTGGCGGCTTGGGCGTGACGGACCATCAGGGGCGAGAGGTCAACGCCCACGACCTCGGCGGCGCCGAGGTCGTGGGCCAGGCGGGCGTAGGCGCCGTAGCCGGTGGCCAGGTAGGTTTCACCCCCCCCAGTGGATCTCGGCCAACGGAACGGTGACGCGACTGGTGCCCCGCGCCGGCCGGCCTGGAGGGCCGCGCGGCGTCCTGTTCGGCGTGCGATACCCAGCCCACCGTGTCCAGTGATCGAGCAGACACGTTGATCAGGCATGGCTACTCGTACTCTGCTCAGGGCCGCCGCTCTCGCCGCCGCCCTTCCCCTGCTTCTTGCCGCCCCCGCCCACGCCTCGATCATCACCGACACCCTGAACAACCTGGACGCCGCGAACAACGCGAACTTGCTCGGCATCAAGAGCGGCGTCACCAACACCAACGCGTCGGACCAGAGCAACAGCAACCACCACGCCCGCCCGTAAGCAGTTGTTGTCGTACCGATCAAGGCACGTGTCGGTCGAACCGAAGTCCCGATCAGGTGATCGTCGGGCGGCTGGCGAATGAAGCCAGGGCCTCGGACGACCGGGCAGTGGGAAGTCGGTGGGGCCGACTTCCCACTCCTCGGCGTTTACGGGGTCCGGCTCGAAGTGGGGTGCGGGGTGGGGTGGTTGTGGCGGGGTGCGGTGAGGGGGTAGGCCCAGGCGAGCAGGGCGAGGAGGAGCACGAAGGGCAGGAGGGTGCAGAGCGCGTCCCGCCCGTCGCTATGGCGGGGTTCAGATGGCATCGGGGGTGGCATCGGCATCGGTGAGGTCGAGTTCGGCCCAGACGGTCTTGGCGTTGGGGTGGCGGGGGATGGTGCCCCAGCGGTCACTGAGGGCGCTGATGAGGAGCAGGCCCCGGCCGGACTGGGCGTGCGGCGTGGGGGTGGTGGGCAGGACGGGAGCCCTGTCGCCCCTGGGGTCGCTGATCTCGATGCGCAGGGTGGTGCCCCGGCGCGCGGTGGTGGTGAGGGAGAGGTGCAACTCGAACCCGCGCCCCGGAACGCGTCCGTGCAGGACGGCGTTGGTGGCCAGCTCCGCGACGATCAACAGCGCGGAGTGGAAGGGGTCGGTGTGCGTCGAGTTCAGCCCCCAGCAGGTGAGTTGACGCCGCGCGATGCGGCGACACAGGGCGGCACCCTTGGGCGTGGCGGTGTGGAGGGTGGTGTGGCGGCGGGGTCTGTCGAGGGGGATTTGGGTCGTCATGGGAGAAAGCGTGGCGGGGCGGACGTACGCTGACCAGGGATCAGGCAGGCACGGAGAGTGCATGTATGGGTGCGTAGGGTTCGCCCCGTGGGCGGCCTGGATCAATCGGTCGAAAGGGCGGGTGGTTGCCGTGGGCGGCGTCGAGCAGACGGTCTTCGACGACGGCGAGACGGCGGAGAGCTCGGACGGGGTCACGGAGTTCTACGTCGCGGTCGGGAAGATGATCAAGTACTTCCGGGAGCGGGCCGGCGTTACCCAGAAGCAGTTCGCCAAGATGACCGGCTACAGCGAAGCCCAGATCGGCTCGATGGAGCGGGGCGTGCGGACGGCTCGAATCGAGTTCCTGGAGATGGCCGACGACCTGCTGAACGCGGGCGGCCTGCTGAGGCTCATTGCGGATGACGTGATGAAGGCGAAACTCCGCATGCGTGAGCGGCATCCGGCTTTCTCCAGGGCCTTCACCTCGGAGGAAGCGAAAGCGCTTGAGATCCACGAGTACAGCATGTTCGCGATCCCGGGACTGCTACAGACCGAGGCACACGCCCGGGCTCTGTACGAGATGCGCAGGCCGTGGCTCTCGACGGAGCAGATCGACAGTTGGGTCGCGGCCAGGTTGGCGCGTCAGGAGATCCTGACGCGGTGGCCGTTGCCAGTGATGAGTTGGGTCATGGACGAGAGCGTGCTCAGAAGGCCCCTCGGCGGATGGGACACGCATCAGGAACAGCTGCGCCACCTGCTCAAGGCTGCCGAGATTCGCGGGTTGGAGCTACAGGTCATGCCCCTCTCCAAGGAGCAGAATGCTGGAATGGGCGGCCCTTTCACGATCCTCACTCCGCCCAACCGTCTACCGATTGCGTACGTGGAGATCCAGCACGTTAATAGACTGATCACGGACCCGGAGGACGTCCGTAAGATGGTTGCGCGGTATGGCTCCCTCAGGGCGCAGGCGCTCGACATGAGGGAGTCCTTGGCCTTGATCGAACTGATCCTGGGAGAGCGGTAAGCATGGCTGAGCTGGCGTGGTTCAAGAGCAGTTACAGCACCAACGAGGGCGCCCAGTGCGTCGAGGTCGCCGAGACCCCGGGCGTCGTCCACGTCCGTGACTCCAAGGACAAGAGCGGCCCCCAACTGACCTTCGAACCGGCCGCCTGGGAGGCGTTCATCAAGTACGCCGCCACCGCTGAGGTCTGACCCATCCGGGGAGAACAATGAACGCGAAGCTCGCGTGGATCAAGAGCAGCTACAGCGGTAACGAGGGCACTGCTTGCGTCGAGGTCGCCGAGACCCCGGGCGTCGTCCACGTCCGTGACTCCAAGGACAAGAGCGGTCCCCAACTGACCTTCGAACCGGCCGCGTGGGAGGCGTTCCTCACCTTCGCCGCCACCAGCGAGGTCTGACGGCTTCGGCCCGTCGCTCCTGGCGAGCGACGGGCTGAACCCGTACATCACCACTCTGTACGGGTTCCCTACTCCCCCTCACCGCAGAACTCGGCCTCCAGCTCCTGAGTGGTCGGCTCCGGTCTCGCCGTTCGCCCAGTCGCTGGTCCCGCTCACGCCCCGCCCCGGCCCTGGACCGTCTCCGGGATCGGTGGCGGGACCGGAGCGGGGCCGAGCGTGGTGGTGCCCGGGCGGGCGAGCCGGATCAGTCCGTCGCGGTAGGCCGCCATCGCCTCGCGGCTGCGGCCCTGACGGTCGAGCAGGTCGCCCAGCAGGCGGGTGGTGTCGGCCAGGTCGCCGGTGACGTCCGCTTCACGCTGGAGGTCGACGGCGGTGCGGTAGTGCCGCTCGGCCGCCTCCAGGTCGTCGGCGCGTTCGCGGATCAGGCCGAGCAGCCGGTGCGCGGCGGCGGCGTGGACCGCGCCACGGCCGGGGCCGAGACCCTCCAGCAGCCGGCCGAGGAGCTCCTCGGCTTCCGCTGTGTGGCCGAGCCGCCACCGGACGTCGGCGAGCTCGACCTCCACCTGGACCGCGTAGAACGCGGCCCCGCTCGCGCGCAACATCGCCGCTGCCGTGCGCAGTTCGGTCTCGGCCTCGGCAAGTCGGCCGTGCTGGGCGTGCAGGTATCCGCGCATCCAGTGGCACTGCGCGAGCTCGACACGGATCCCCCACTGCTGGTACACCTCCTGCGCCTTGACCAGCGCGGCTTCGGCCTCGGCGAACCGTCCGTGGGCCACGTGGGTGCGCGCGACGGACCGGTGCAGGCCGGCGACGGCCACCGGGTCCTCCACGCGGGGCGCCAGGGCGAGCGCGAGGCCGGCTGCCTTCGTCGCGCGTTCGAGGGCACCGAGCTCCAGGTAGGGGCCGATCGCCGAGGCGTACAGCAGCATCAGCGACACCGGGTCCGGCAGGCCGCCGCTGTTCAGCTCGTTGATCGTGCTCTCCAGCAGGTAGCAGGAGTAGCGGACGTCCCCTTCCAGGTAGTGGGCGGTCGCCCGCCCGCGGATGGCGGGCACCCGAGTCGGCAGCGGCTGGTCGGCCAGCAGACCCTCGGCCTGCTCGAACTGCTCCCGCCCCTCGGCCAGCGCGCCGCGGCGCAGCAGGAACGCCCCCAGGGCGGTGCGCAGTTCGGCGACGAGGTCGACCAGCCCGAAGGCGCCGGCCCGTTCCGTCAACGCGGCCAACCGCTCCTCGGCCGCCTCGCCGTCGCCGGCCTCCACGAGCTGGTTCGCCTCGGCGATGCCGTCCCGGATCTCGCTGCGCAGGCCGGCGGGCAGGCCGAAGGCCAGTTCCTCGTAGCCGACCTGGAGGCGCTCGGCGAAGTAGCGCAGCACCGTTTCGGACGCCCGGGCCTTGCCCGCCTCCAGGGTGGAGACGTACGCGGCGGTGTACCCCGGCTCGGCCAGTGCGCGCTGGGTCAGTCCGCGTTCGGCGCGCAGTCGTTGGAGCCGCGCGCCGACCGGCTCCGAGGGCTGCTCACCTGTGGCGGGGGCGGACATCTCGGCTTCCTCCTCGGGGTCGTTCATGTTCCGTCGGCACTCCTATCACGCCGATGACCCGGGGTCTTGCGGGGCCGGGGACCCGTGCCCTAACTTAACTCCAGTCGTAACTGATGTTATGACGGGATTTATATCGGAGTAGCCCACTCTCTCAGCTGTTCTCCGGCCGCTCTCCGGGCGTCTCCGAACGGTCCCGCGCGCCACCCCCACGGCTCGCCACGGGACGCACCCGGCTCCAACGGTCATCGACGAGCACTTCCACACGGCGCGCGATCCGCGCCACCCCCACCGGAAGGACCCCCATGCTCCTCAGTCGACGCACCATCCGTCCCAGGCCCCGCACCACCGCGGCCGCACTGACGGCCGCCACCATCGCCGCGACGATCCTGCTCCCCGCCACCACTGCCCACGCCGCCCAGTGCTGGTTCGGCGCCTGTTTCAGCTACGTGACCGGGCGTCAGCAGACCACGACGGCCGGCGCCGCCGTCACCATGTACGTCGCCGACCCGACCGGCGTCCCCGCCGACGGCCACTCGCTCCAGGAACTCTCCCTGCAGAGCACCGGCGGCACCGTCAGCGGCAACACCGTCGAGATCGGTTGGACCGTCGACCCCCAGACCAACGGCGACTACCTGCCCCATCTCTTCGTCTTCCACTGGATCAACGGCCAACCCACCTCCTACAACACCGGCTTCGTACCGACCTCCAGCACGGTACGGCCGGGCATGGCCCTGCCCCCGGGCGGCTCGGTGCGGCTCGCCTGGTGGAACAGCAACGGCAACTGGTGGGCCTACTACGACAACACGCCCATCGGCTACTTCCCCGGCAGCACCTGGAACGGCACGTTCACCAACGCCCAGATCGTCTCCGCCTTCGGCGAGGTCGCCGCCGACAGCCGGACCAGCTGCACCCAGATGGGCGACGGCGTCTACGGCAGCCAGGCCGGATCGTCGTCGATCTCCGACTACCAGCTGTACGGCTCGTCCGACCAGCCCCGGTTCACCGTCAGCGCGACCGACCCGAGCTACTACAACTACGGTGCGGCTGGCGCCACTTCCTTCCGCCTCGGCGGTCCCGGCGCCTGCTGACCGCGGACGGTCGACGACCGCCGACGGTCGTGTCGGCCTCGCGAGGGCGGCGAGGCCGATGCGCCGCGGGTTCCGGCCCGTGAGGGGCGAGCCGGAGACTCAGTCCGGCCGGTAGTGGTCGGCGACGACGCGGGCCATGGCGCCGATGCGGTCCTCCGCGACCTCCCGGGCCGCGAAGAAGCAGTGCCCGCGGACCGTGCCGTAGTCCTGGGCCAGGGTGAGGTGGCGGGACAGCTCGGCCGGGTCCTGCCAGGCGGCGGGCTGGCCCGGCGCGCCCGCCTTGTACAGCGCCTCGCCGAGGTAGAGGTCGACGCCGGTGCCCCGGGCCACCGCGTCCCACCAGGGCACCAGGACGGCGTAGTCGGCGGCGGCGAAGCCGATGTTCCAGTAGAGCTGCGGGCAGATGTAGTCGATCCAGCCCTCGCGCACCCACTTCCGGGTGTCGGCGTACAGGTCGTCGTAGGCCTGGACGCCCGCCGTGGTCGCCGAGCCCTGCTGGTCGGTCGCCTGGTTGCGCCACACCCCGAACGGGCTGATCCCGAACCGCACCCGGCTGTTGACCGCCTTGATCCGGGCGCCCATCTCCCGGACCAGGAGGTCGATGTTGTCGCGCCGCCACGCGTCGCGGTCCGGGAAGTCGGCCCCGTACCGGGCGTAGGCCGCGTCGTCGTCGAAGCGCTCCCCCGCGACCGGGTACGGGTAGAAGTAGTCGTCGAAGTGGACGCCGTCGACGTCGTAGCGGCGTACGGCGTCGAGCATGGCGTCCTGCACGAAGCGGCGGACCTCGGGCAGGCCCGGGTTGTAGTGGAGCCGCCCGCCGTGGGTCACCACCCAGTCGGGGTGGAGCCGGGCGGGGTGCGTCGGGACCAGCCGCGAGGGGTCGTCGTGGGTCGCGATCCGGTAAGGGTTGCACCAGGCGTGCAGTTCCAGGCCGCGTTGGTGCGCCTCCTCGACCGCGGTGCCCAGCGGGTCCCAGCCCGGGTCCCGGCCCTGCTCCCCGGTGAGCCAGGCCGACCAGGGCTCGTACGGGGAGGGCCACAGCGCGTCCGCGGTCGGGCGGACGTGGAGCAGCACCGCGTTCAGCCGTCGTTCCAGCGCCTCGTCGAGCCGGGCGAGCAGCTCGGCGCGCTGGGCCTCGGCGGTGAGGCCGGGCCGGGAGGGCCAGTCCCGGTTGGCCACCGTCGTCAGCCAGACGCCGCGGAACTCCCGCTCGCCGTCCCGCCGTTCCGCCGCCACCCGGCGGGGCTGCTCCTGCGGCCCGCCCCGGCCCGCGGCGGACGCCGGGGCAGAGGCCGGGGCGGCCACGGCCAGCCCGCCGAGTGCGGCCGCCGTGCCCGCCACGAAGCCCCGCCTCGTGATTCGCCCCATGTCGTGCCCCTCGCTCATTCCCGCAGCTCGCTTCCCGCAACTCGCTGCCCGTCGGTCCGGCCGCCCTGCCGAGGGTCCGACCTCTGCGTTGCCAGGAGCAACGACCGCGGGCGTGGTTGGGTACGGGCGGGTCGTCCTGGCGGCCGCGCATCTCTCCTCCTGGGCGGCGCCGTTCGCATTCCGTAAGGACGTCACAGCCCCTCACCACACGCCCGGCGCGCTTCGATGGACGGGTGGATTCCAAGCCCCCCGGCGCCCGGCGCCGCCTCGACCTCCGCCTCGACCGCCCGCTCCCTCCCCCGCCCGGCTTCCTGCGGCGCGGCCCCTTCCGCGACGGCGCGTTCACCTCCGCGCTGCACGAGCCGCGCACCGCCGTCGTACTCGGCCGGTGGCTCGGCGCAGCCCTGCTGGTCTGCTTCCTGACCGGCCTGACCAGCCACTTCCTCCAGGACCCGCCGCACTGGCTGGCGCCGCACCTGCCCTCCCGTCCCGTGAACGGGTACCGGATCACCCAGGGGCTGCACGTGATCAGCGGCATCGCCGCGATCCCGCTGACCGGCGCGAAGCTGTGGACGGTCTACCCCCGGCTGTTCGACTGGCCGCCGGCCCGCAGCGTGCTGCACGCCCTGGAGCGGCTGGGCATCGCCGTCCTGGTGGCGGCCGTGCTGCTGGAGCTGTGCACCGGACTGCTGAACACGCTCCAGTGGTACCCCTGGCCGTTCCCGTTCCGCCAGACCCACTTCTGGCTGGCCTGGCTCGCGGTCGGCGGCCTGCTGATCCACCTGGCCGTCAAGGCGCCGCTCATCGCCCGGCACTGGCGCGGCCGGCAGGCTCCGGCGCCGGCCGGGCGCCGGGGTTTCCTGACCGCCGTGGGAGCGGCCGTCGGCGCGGTGACGCTGACCACCGCCGGGCAGACCGTGCCCTGGCTGCGGGCGGTGGACCTGCTGGCCCCGCGCCGACCGGGCCCGGGGGCGGGGGGGCGGCGGGGCCCCCCCACCCACCCCCCCGCCC
Organism: Kitasatospora sp. NPDC029367; assembly: GCF_055569135.1. Taxonomy (NCBI): domain Bacteria; kingdom Bacillati; phylum Actinomycetota; class Actinomycetes; order Kitasatosporales; family Streptomycetaceae; genus Kitasatospora; species Kitasatospora sp. NPDC029367. The sequence goes on along the minus strand of NZ_JBVHYH010000103.1, from coordinate 46 downwards.
GGGGGGGTACCCCCCCCCCCCGCCGGCGGCTGGTGGTTGGCGACCC
>NZ_JBVHYH010000102.1:1258-28912 GCF_055569135.1 Kitasatospora sp. NPDC029367 | reverse complement strand
CCCTCCCCTCCCCCCCCCCCCCCCCCCCCCCCCCCCCCCCCCCCCCCCCCCCCCCCCCCCCCCCCCCCCCCCCCCCCCCCCCCCCCCCCCCCCCCGTCCCCGGGCCGGAGTTCAGGACCAGGGGTCGGTGAACGACCTCCCGGGGACGGGCTTGGCGATCAGCGCGATCGCCGTGAAGAAGTTCACCTGTCCGATCGCCAGCATCAGCGTGACCAGCGCCTTCTCGTCGTAGTGCGCGGCGACCTCGGCGTACAGCTCGTCCGACACCCGCTCGCCGTCCGGGTTGGGCTGCAGCACGGCGTCCACCAGCGCGAGGGCCGCCCGCTCGGCCGCGGTCAGGTACGGCGAGTCCTGCCAGGTGGACACCGAGGTGATCCGCTCCTCCGACTCACCGGCCTTGCGCAGGAAGCCGGTGTGCAGGACGGTCAGGTAGGTGCTGCCGGCGAGCTGCCCGGCCCGCAGCTGGACCAGGCTGACGGTACCGCGCGGGACCGAGCGGTTGCCGACCGCCCGGAACAACGCGGCCGAGACGTCGGCGAGTTCGGGGACGAGCTCGTTCGGGTCGGTGGCCAGCCGGGGGCGGAGCGGGATCTCGGCGGTGATCGAGCGGGCGGTGGTGGATCCGGTGGTGCGGTCGGTGCTCATTCTCGTGTTCCTCTCGGGCGTTCGATGTGCTCTCACCGACCCGACGGATCCCGGCGCCCGAGTGTGACAGCGCCGGGAAAAATTCTTTCAACCGCGCTCCGCCCCGCGCCCGCCGTCGTGCCCCGCCCGCATGCTCAGCACCGCGCCGACCAGGATCAGCACGTTGGCCACCGCCACCGCGGCTGCCACCAACGCCGTCCCCGTGGGTGTCGGTGTCGGCGTGGTCGCGCTGACCGTTGTGGCGGTCGGAGACGGCATGGGCGGGCACTCTTCGCATCGCGGAAGTTAGGCTTGCCTAAGCGTCTCGGCTCCCAACCGGTCGGATCCAGACCGGTCGGGATCCCGACCCGCGGGCGGCCTGAGCCCCACCCCGCCGGAGGCCCGAGCGCCCCGAGAGGTGCCGTCCCCGCCCACCGCCGATACTGGGGTCGCAGTCCCGAGGCGGCCCCGGCGGGCCGGGTACGGCCCTCCCCGCGCCGCGGAACCCGAGGAGCTCCCGTGTCCGAACCCGTGCCGACCGGCCCCGTCGGCCCCGCCGCTGCCGGCCCCGCCGGCGGCCCGGTCGTCGTCGGCTTCGACGGCTCCCCCGAGAGCCTCACCGCCACCGAGTGGGCCACCCACGAGGCGCAGCGCCGCGCCGTACCGCTGGAGGTCCTGGAGGCCTGGCCCTGGCCCAAGCGGGACGTGGTCGGCAGCGACCAGACCTACCACCGCGCCCTGGCCCACCTCGCCGAGCGCGAGTCCGCACTGACCGCCCTGGCGCCCGGCCTGTCCGTCGTCTCCTCCGCCGTGTCCGCCGACCCGGTCGAGGCGCTGGAGGCCGCCTCGCACCGCGCCGCCCTCCTCGTGCTCGGCTCCCGCGGGCTCGGCACCCTGCGCGGCTTCCTGGTCGGTTCGGTCAGCCAGGAGGTGCTGCGGCGCTCCGCCTGCCCGGTCGTCCTGGTCCGCGCCGACCACGACGAACCGGACGGCCCGGTCACCGTCGGCCTCGACCTGACCCACCCCGCCGAGGAGGTGTTGGAGTTCGCCTTCCGGGCCGCCGCCCTGCGCTCCGTCCCGCTGCGGGTGGTCCACGTCTGGTCCCCGCCGGCCGGCAGCGAGTACATGTCCTTCGACGCCATCGGCGGGCTGGAGCCCGAGGTCTCCGCCGTCGAACGGGACGGCCTCACCGCGGCCCTGGCCCCGCTCCGGACCCGCCACCCCGAGGTCGAGGTCACCGCCGACCTGGTCCGCGGCAAGCCCGCCGTCGAACTCGTCGACGCGGCCGCCACCGCCCGCCTGCTCGTCCTCGGCCGCCGCCTGCACCACGCCCCCCTCCGCCACCACCTCGGCCCGGTCGCCCACGCCGCGATCCACCACGTCCACTGCCCGGTCGCCGTCATCCCCTACGGCTGACCACCCACAGCCCGGTGCCACGTCACATCGGAGTTCTCCGGGGGAGGTCGGGCGCGCCCGACCGCCCCCGTGCTCACGCGGTCGGCCAGTTGTGGTGCGCCAGGCCGCCGGGATCGGTGAGGGCGCCGTGGATGCCTGCGGCCGGGTAGGGGATCAGGTCCTCCGGCAGGGCGCCATCGGCGAAGAAGCGCAGGTCGAGGCACTTCTCGGGCTCGCGGTTGACGGGCTCGCCCTCCCACTCGGTGGCGACGAAGAACAGGCCGAGGCGCAGCGTGGCGGGGTCCTGGCGGTGCAGGACGGTGTAGGCGAGGCGGAGGTGGTCCGGGTCGACCAGGAGGCCGGTCTCCTCCTCGAGTTCGCGGGCGGCGCCCTCGGCCGGCTTCTCGCCGGGGTCGAGTTTGCCGCTGGGGGCATGCCACTGGCCGTAGCCGTAGGGGCCGCCGCGCTGGGACAGCAGGATCTTGCCGTCGGGGGTGCGGGCGATCACGTGGACGTCGACCACCGGCGGCGGGGTCGTGGTTGTGCTGCTACTCATGCTCTCTCCAACTTCCCTGTGGGGTTTTGGTGTTGATCGCTCGGGCCGGGACCGCTTCCAGGATGGCCTGTGCGGTCTGCTCGGAGGTGAGGTGGGTGGTGTCGATGGTGTGGAGCCGGTAGCCGAGTCGGTCCAGGATCGGGAGGGCCTCGGTGTAGAGCCGGAGTTCCCGGGCGGTGGCGGCGGAGTCGGCGGCGGCGGCAGATTTCCCGGGCCTCATCGCGGACTCCGGCATCGCCATCTGGGCCGACCTCATGCACCTGTTGGATCAACCGGTCTGTGAGTCGCACGCCGCCTGGACGGCCCGGCGAGTGGGCGGCAGCCCGGAGGCAGACGTGCGGCCCGGCCGGGGGACCGTCCCCTGGCCGGGCCGTACGGGCTTTCAGGGGCGCCAGTATCCGAGGGCGTGGGTGCGCGGCCTGGGGACGTCGAGGTCGCGGCGGACGAAGCGGGCCAGGTCGCGGGTGGTGGCGGTGGCGCAGGCGATCCACACGTAGGACGGGCAGACGGATCAGGCAGTTGAGGCCACAGCGGACCGACGCGCCAGGGCCTCCGACATCCGCACCGTCGCGTAGAGGGAGGCGACCAGCGCGAGGGCGAGCGCCGCTCCCCCGGCGAAGAGGGTGCCGGAGGAGACGGCCTTCGGGCTGCCCGCCTCGGCGCGGGCCGAGCCGGAGATGAACGGCACCACGGCGAGCACCGCGACGCCGAGGGCGACCTCGCCCCAGACCACCTTGGGGAAGTGCCGGAGCGTCAGGTGCAGCAGCGAGCCGGTGTCGTCGGTGCTGCGCGCCCGCACGATCCGGGGCATCAGCCAGAGCTGGTTGAAGGCTCCGGCCGCGACCAGACCGGCGACCAGGAGGATCTTGACGAGCAGCGCGACTCCGTAACCGGTGGTCCAGAGCTGCGGGATGCCGCCGACGTGCCTCCAGCTCAGCCACAGTCCGGAGACGGTGACGGTACCGACGCAGACCATCGCGACGAGGCCGAAGCGCCGCCACACGTCCGCCCAGAGCAGCCCGGCGCCGTCGCCGAGGCGCCTGCGGGTGCCGGCGAGCGCCGCGAGCAGGGCCAGGCCGCCGAGCCAGACGACGCCGGAGACGATGTGGGCCTGGTCGAACACCAGGTTCAGCCACGCGTCCAGGTCGGCGGGAGCGGTGGTCGGCACGGCACCGACCAGGGTGACGGCGAGGGCGAGGGGCAGCGCGGCGAGGGCGATCCGGTCCACGTGGCGGCGGGCGGCCGGCACGGCGAGGGCGATCAGGACGGCGGCGGTCACGACCAGGACGGCGTTCTGGAGCAGGTACACGGTGCCCTGGGCGATCCAGGCCCCCTTGGCCGCGGGCGCCCGCAGGAAGTCCAGGATCCGGTCCGGGGCGAGCGCGTCGCCGAAGGGCATCCCCTTCCCGGCCCGGGCCACCCGGGCGGCGAGCTGGAAGTAGCCCGCGACCAGCAGGACGGCGCCGACCCCGGCCAGGTAGCCCGCAGCCCTTCTTCGCAGCACCTCGGCGTCCCGGGCGCCCGTTTCCGGGGCCCGCAGGGCCGGGCGTACGGCGGTCGCATAGGTGACGGTGGCTCCGATGGCCCCGCTGAGGCCGAGGAAGTAGCCGGCCTTGGTGAGGACCCGCCAGAGCTGGGGCATGGCGTATCCGGCCGTGGTCGCGGCCAGGGAGGCAGTGTGCATTAGGCGAGGCTAACCTAATTTCACCTCAAGGTCACAACGCCCTCCCCCCTGGACCCACTCCCAGAGCCCCCCGACGCGCTCAGCCCAGAAGCTTCGTCACCACCCGGTCGAGCGCGCGGAGGTCCTCCGGCGGCAGGGCGAGCAGGGCGTCCGGCGGGGTGGTGAGGATGCCGGTGGCGAGCGCGGCCTTCGCCTCGCCCTCCTCGGTGAGATGGACCAGCTTGGAGCGCCGGTCGGCGGGATTGGTGATGCGCTCGGCGAGGCCGCGCCGCACCAGGTCGTCGACGATCACGGTGGTGTACGGCGGATCGGCGGTCAGCCGTTCGGCCAGCTCCCGCAGGGTGATCGGGCCGCCGGCCAGGCGGCGCAGCGCCCGGACCCGGCCGAAGCTCATCCCGAGGGCCTCGGCGACGGCCTTGCGCCGGTTGTAGCGTTCCAGCACGAGCGCGTTCATCCCCTGCCAGACCCGGCCCGCCGTCCCGGGGTCGACCTCACCCGCCTGCGGGTGCCCGCCGGTGTCACTGCGCCCCATCAGGCGTCCACCCTCTCCTTTGCCGTCCTGCTGTCCCCGCCGGGCTCCCCGTCTGCCTCCTCGGCGGCGAGCCGCTCCGCCGTACGCTCGGCCGTCGCCCGGGCCCAGCGGCCGGAAGTGAGCGTACCGGCGACCAGCACGACGGCACCGCAGCCGGCGATGATCCACCACGCCGTCCGCGCCGTCCCGGTGAAGGCCGCCGGGTCGGCGTGCGCCGCGCCCGCCATCAGGGCGCCGATCACGGCCACCCCCAGCGACTGGCCGACCTGCCGGCTGGTGGAGGCGACGGCCGCCGCCACCCCGGCCTGGGCGCGGGGCATCCCGGACACGGCCGTGTTGGTGATGGGCGCGTTGACCAGGCCGAACCCGATGCCGAACAGCAGGAACGCGAGCACCAGCAGACCGGTCGGCAGGTGCTCGGAGTAGCTGACCGCCTGGATCACGGCGCTCGCGCTCAGGGCCGTGCCGGCCAGCAGCAGCGGCGTACGCGGGCCACGTGCGGCCACCATCCGGCCGGACAGCGGGCCGGTCACCAGCGCCATGACGGCCATCGGCAGCATGTACAGCCCGGCGTGCAGCGGGTCGAGCCCGCGGACGTCCTGGAGGTAGAGGGAGCTGACGAACAGGAAGCCACCGAGACCGGCGAAGGCGGCGACCGCGATCACGGTGGCGCCCGCGAACGGCGCGGAGCGGAAGAACCGCAGGTCGATCAGGGGGTCCGTACGCCGGGGCTCGTACCGGAGCAGGCCCAGCAGTGCGGCCAGGGCCGCCGCCGCGCAGCCGAGCACCACGGGCGAGGTCCAGCCGCGCTGCGGCGACTCGATGATCGCGTACGTGAGTCCGGCGAGCAGTACGACGACCAGTGTCTGGCCGACCGGGTCCACCCGGCGGGCCCGGGCGGCCCGCGACTCCGGGACGTACCGGCCCGTCAGGAAGAGGGCGGCGAGGGCGATCGGGACGTTGATCCAGAAGATCGCCCGCCAGCCGGCCGACTCCACCAGCGCCCCGCCGAGGATCGGCCCGGCGGCCATGCTGATGCCCACGACGCCGCCCCACACGCCTATCGCGCGGGCGCGCCGGCGGGAGTCGGTGAAGGTGTTGCTGATGATCGACATCGCGACGGGGTTGAGCATCGAGCCGCCGACCGCCTGGAGCATCCGCGCCGCGATCAGCCAGCCGAGCCCGGGGGCCAGGCTGCACAGCAGGGAGGCCGCGCCGAACACCACCAGCCCGATCCGGAACACCCGGCGCCGCCCGATCCGGTCGGCGGTCGATCCGGAGAGCATCAGCAGGCTCGCCAGGACCAGGGTGTACGCGTCGACCGTCCACTGCAGCCCGGACACCGAGGTGTGCAGGTCGCTCCGGATGGCGGGCAGGGCCACGTTCAGGATGGTGACGTCGAGGCTGACCATCAGCAGGCTCATGCAGCAGATGGCCAGCACGAGCCAGGGCCGTGGAGGGGCGGCTTCGGGCATGGGGAACACTCCCAGAGTTAATTGTGTTGGTGTAATCATTGTGGTCACACAACTAACCTGGAGGCAACTCCCATCCGACACCAGCACAAAGGGCCCAACTCCCGGGCGAGCACGTCCGGATGCGGTCTCCTCCTGCGCCCCGACTCCCGCTATAACAGGGACGCAGGGGACCGAGGAGGGTGCAGCATGCGGGCGAGGAAGCAGCAGGATCAGGCCGGGCACGCCCAGCACGACCCGAGCACGACCCGTCGGACCGACACCCGGGCAGGCCAGGCGGGACGAGCAGGCCAGGCGGGACGGGCAGGCCAGGCGGGACGGGCAGGCCAGGCAGGCCGGACGGGCCGGGCCGACGGCGCCGTGCCCCCGCAGTCCGTCGTCGACCTCCAGCGCACCGTCGGCAACGCCGCGACCACCCGCGCACTCCAGCGCGCAGCGGACGGTCGGCCCGGCGGCCGGCCGGTGGTGCAGCGGATGCTGGACAAGAACACCGTGGAGACCACCTTCGCGGCCGGCACCTTCGAGGGAGGGACCGTCGCCTCGGGCCGACGGGCGGACGAACTCCGGAAGATCGTGTGGGAGAACCACCTGGCCGCCATCTCGGAGATCTGCAAGCGGCACAAGTACACCATCGCCATCCGGGAGACGGGCGAGTTCTCGATCCGGCGGATCGCGGAGGGCGCCAAGGCCAAGCCGCACACCATCCTGGAGAAGTCGATCAAGCCCGCCTCCGTCGGCAAGAAGTACGGCACCGGCCCGGGACAGGTCCAGGGCGACCCGGCGACGATCCTGGCCTGGCTGGAGGCCAACGACCTGAGCGGCTTCGTCGGCCACTGGAACGACCAGGGCCTGGCCGGCGTGCGGATCGACAACCCGCCTCCGACGCTCGCCGCCGGGATCGTGCACACCGGCGCCAACGGCGAGCCGTACGTCCCGCTCGACATGCAACAGGCGGGCGGCGGACCGGCGTTGACGGCCCTCAAGGCCGATCCGAACTGGAAGCAGTACCTCTACACCGGGGACTACGACCTGCACGAGGTGTACTCCGCCCAGGGCGGCACGGGCGGCGGCCAGATCCCGGAGGCGACCAGGGAGAAGGCCCAGCTGCTGAACCGGCTCAACGCGGGGATCGCCAGGAACACCCAGCAGGAGCCGGTGGCCCGGCACGGCACGGTGGCCCTGGAGCACGGCCGGCTGCACACCCAGCCCGGCTCCGACTACGCCATGTTCCAGCACGGCGACCAGGCCACCTACCGGATGAACCAGTACCTGGAGTCGACGGTGGCCCGGTTCGCCCAGCAACTGGTGCGGGCCGTCGCCACCGAGGCCGACGAACCGCTCGCCTGGTGCCGGATGGGCACCTGGTACGTCACCCGCGACCGCGAGGAGCACAAGGCGCTGCGCAAGTGCTGGGGCTTGAAGGTCCCCCACACCTGGGAGGACGAGAACGTGGAGCGCACCGCCGACGGCGGCTACCGCACGGCCCGCTACACGGCCTGACCCAACCGCCCTCGGAGCCCAGCGGCCCGGAAACGACACCGCCACCGCTCCATGATCACAGATGGATCAAGATTACTCTTCCCTTACACATCCTTGACCCCTCATTGGGTTGATGTGTCGTCATATGTCGATCTTGTCCGTGCCTACGATCCGTGTGCGAGCTGTCGCAGTGGCAGCTTGTCGACAAGGAGTCATGAATGCACAGGCAGATACCGGCCAGGGTGGTGAGCGGCTCACTCGCGCTGGCGGTGGCGGTCTCCCTCCTGGCGGGTTCGGAGGTCGCCTTCGCGGCGGGTCCGAAGCCGGGCGGCAGCGGCGACAGCGCCGCCAAGCCCTCCCCCACCACGGCCGCTGACATCCCCTCGGCCCGCGTCGCGGCGCGGCTCTCGGGGCAGCGGGTCGAGGCCCTCTCGGCGCGGACCGAGACCTCCACGACGTGGGTGAACAAGGACGGGTCGCTCACCACCGAACTCAGTGCGGGCCCGATCCGATTCCTCCGCGACGGTGCTCAGAGCGGCCAGGTCGGCCAGAACGGCCAGGGCACCCGGAACGGCAAGGAAAGCAAGGAAAGCAAGGACGGAAAGGCGGCGGAAAGCCGCGGGAACACCACCGAGGGCAAGGGCGGCACCGCCGCCGACTGGGTGGACGTGGACCTCGCCCTGCAGACGGCCGCCGACGGTTCGGTGGCCCCCAAGGCGCACCCCAACGGCCTCAAGCTGGCCGGTTCCGGCGGCACCCGCGCCGGCTCGTACGCCGAGTCGCAGTCCGGCGCAGGCGAGGACCGCACCCTGGTCACCCTCGGCCGGGGCGAGCAGCAGGTCGAGCTGCAGTGGAAGGGCGGCCTGCCCAAGCCCGAGCTGGACGGCACCAAGGCGGTGTACCGCGACGCGATCAGCGACGGCGCCGTCGACCTCGTCGTGGAGGCCACCCGGACCGGCTTCGAGCAGTACACCGTCCTCAAGCAGCGCCCCAGCGCGGCCGGTTACTCGTACACCATGCCGCTCAGGGCCAAGGGCCTGAACGCCGAGGCGCGGCCGGACGGCAGCGTGGTGTTCACCGACGCCGCCTCCGGCGAGCAGCGTGCGATGCTGCCCGCCCCGGTGATGTGGGACTCCACCGTCGACGACATCGCCGGCGCCCGCAGCCACAAGGCCAGGGTGGACTTGAAGGTCGTCCAGAACGGCGACGACATCGACCTGGTCTTCACCCCGGACGCGGCGTTCCTGGCCGATCCGGCGACGAAGTACCCGGTGACGGTCGACCCGTCCACCACGGGCCTGGGCAACGTCTTCGACACCTACGTCCAGAAGGGCGAGTCGGTCGACTGGTCGGCCGACACCGAGCTCGACCTGGGCAACCCGGGCACCAAGAACGCCGACGGCAGCTCCCGCGAGGCCCGCTCCTTCATCACCTGGGACACCGCGCCGATCGCCGACGCGCTGGTGATGAACGCGCAGCTGTCGCTGTGGAACTTCCACGCCGGCAACAGCGACTGCCAGCCGTACGCCTGGGAGGTCTGGGACACCGGCCGGCCCTCCACCGCCTCCCGGTGGACCAGCCAGCCGGCCTGGAACGCCAAGAAGGCGACCTCGACCGAGACCAAGGGGCGGGACGGCTGCGGCGGTGACGGCTGGGTCAACGCGGACGTCACCGGCCTCGTCCAGACCTGGACCTCCGCCAAGAACCAGCTCTCCAGCATGGGCCTGCGCGCCCCGGACGAGGTCAACACCAAGTACTGGAAGCAGTTCAACTCGGCCAACGCGGCCGGCAACGTGCCGAAGCTGACGGTCACGTACAACTACCGTCCGCGCACCGGCACCGACCAGCAGGCCGGTTCACCGTTCTACAAGGACGCGGCCGGGACGTGGTGGGTCAACTCGACCACCCCGACGCTGCGGGACACCTTCGTCGACCCGAACAACGACAAGGTCGACGGCACCTTCCAGATCTTCGACAACGACACGAACGCGCAGGTCGGCAACGTCCTGGTGTCGCCGTTCGTGCCGAGCGGCTCGCCCGCCTCGGTGAAGGTCCCGGCCGGGCTCCTGGCCAACGGGAAGACCTACCGGTTCCGTACCTCGCCGTACGACGGCACCCACTACAACAACACCTGGTCCCCGTGGGCGTACTTCACGGTGGACACCTCGGCGCCCTCCGCGCCGGGCGCGGTGACCTCGACCGACTACCCCTCGGGCCAGTGGGTCAAGGGCGCCGGGCAGAGCGGCGTCTTCACGGTGACCCCGCCGGCCGGTGACCAGAGCGCCCTGGAGTGGACGCTCGACGGCGCGAACTGGACCAAGGTCGCCACCGGCGGCGCCGGCACGCCGGTCGGCCTGACCGTCACCCCGGCCAAGGCGGGCACCAACACCCTCCAGGTGCGGGCGGTGGACCGGGCGGAGAACAGGTCCGAGGCCGTCTCCTACACCTTCCAGGTCGGGGCCGGCGGCGTGACCGCGCCCAACGACGGCACCCGCACCGCCGCCCGCGTCCCGCTGGTCGCGGAGGCGGACGGCGCCAAGTACGACAAGGTCGCCTTCTCCTGGCGCCGCTCCGACGCCGACGCCTGGACGCCCGTCCCGGCCGGCGACGTCGCCGACGGCGGTACGGCGCTCGCCTCCTGGCCGGTCGCGCTGAGCGGCGGGAAGGGCCCCGCACTGACCTGGAACGCCACCAGCACCGTCAACCCGGACGGCACCGTCCAGGTGCGCGCGGACTTCACCGGCCCCAACGGCGCCGCGGTCTCCACCGAGCCGGTCAAGGTCGTCGTCGACCGCAAGGCGGGCGGCGCGGCCACCCAGAAGGTCGGCCCCGGCGAGCTGAACCTGCTCACCGGTGACCTGACCGTCTCGGCCACCGACGTCTCGGTGTTCGGCATGACGGTCGGCCGCACCAGCTCCTCGCGCGACCCCAAGGGCGCCGCGAACAAGGACGGCCAGGCGCCGGTCTTCGGCCCGAACTGGACCTCCGGCATCTCCTCGGAGGTCTCCGCCTCCGCGTACACCGAGATCCGCAGGACCTCGGCGACCTCGCTCGACGTGGCCACCACCGAGGGCGGCACGGTCTCCTTCACCGCCAACGCCGCCGGGAACGGCTGGGTGCCCGAACCGGGCAGCGAGGAGCTGACCCTCAAGGGCTCGTTCGCGGGCGGGGACTTCACCCTCTCCGACACCGAGGGCAGCGTCACCTCCTTCGCCAAGGTCGACCCGGCCGCCGCCACCTGGACGGTGACCTCCAGCCTGCTGGACGGCCTGGCGAACACCACCACCACGGTGGTCTCGGAGAAGACCGTGGCCGGCGGGAAGACCCTCGCCCGGCCCAGGTACGTGATCGCCCCGACCTCCGCGGCCACGGCCACCGCCTGTGCGGCGGACGTGACCACCAAGGGCTGCCGCGTCCTGCAGTTCGTCTACGCCGACACCACGACCGCCACGGGCAAGGACAACGCCGACCAGTTCGGCGACTTCGCCGGCCAGGTCAGCACCATCAAGCTGTGGGCCACCGCCCCCGGTGCCGCGGGCTCCACCGCCACCGACGTCGCCGCCTACCGGTACGACAACACCGGTGCGCTGCGCCAGGAGTGGGACCCGCGCCTGGACCAGGCCTCCCAGACCAAGTACTGGTACTACGGCGAGCCCGGCCAGGACGGCCTGCTGTCCTGCATCCAGCACGGCGGCAAGCCCGCCACCTGCATGGACTACCGCAACGTGCCGAGCAGCCCCGCCGCCGGCGACGGCATGCTCACCAAGGTCCGGCACGACACCCTCGCGCCCGGGACCACCGGCACGGTCAACGGCAGCGCCGCCACCGTCGTCGTCTACGGCGTCCCGACCACGGGCGGCAAGGCGCCCGAGGACCTCTCGGCCGCGGCCGGTGCGGCCTGGGGCCAGACCGACCTGCCGACCGACGCCACGGCGGTCTTCCCCGCCGACCAGGTCCCCGCGTCCAGCAACGGCACGGAGCTGAACGCCGGCGACTACACCCGTGCGACGGTCAGCTACCTGAACGCCTCCGGCCGCCAGGTCAACAGCGTCGCACCCGGCCACCGGGTCACCACCACCGAGTACGACAAGTGGGGCAACGCGGTCCGCACCCTGACCGCCGCCAACCGCGAACTCGCCCTCGGCACCACCGACGAGGCCAAGGCCCAGCTCGCCGACCTCGGCATGGACACGCTCCCCTCGGGCGAGCGCGCCAAGCTGCTGTCGACCGTCACCGCGTACAGCGAGGACGGTCAGCGCGAGACCGAGTCCTCGGGCCCGCTGCACCGGGTGACCCTGGCCGCCGACGCCGTCAGCGGCACCACCACGGTGGCCAGGGCCGGCACCCAGGTGACCGCCCGCACCCGCACCGTCAAGACCTACGACGAGGGCCGCCCGACCGACGGCACCGCCAAGGTCAAGGACCAGGTCACCACGACCACCTCCGGCGGCGCCCTGCGCGGCTGGCCGGACGTCTTCGCCGAGACCCGGACCGACAAGAACGTCTACGACTGGGCCCTCGGCGTCCCGACCAGGAAGGTCCAGGACGCCGACGGCCTCAAGCTGACCACCGTCACCGGCTACGACGCCCAGGGCCGGGTCACCTCCCAGTCCCTGCCCGCCTCCGGCGGGTCCGACGCCGGCACGCGGACCACGAGCTACTGGACCGCCACCGGCACCGGCCCCTGCGCCGGCCGTCCGGAGTGGGCCGACCTGGTCTGCCGGACCGGCCCGGCCGGCCCGGTCACCGGCGGCGGCGCCAACCCGGCGCAACTGCCCGTCAAGACCGTCCAGTACGGACTGTTCGGCCAGACCGCCCAGACCGACGAGACGGCGGGCGGGGTCACCCGCACGACGACCATCACCTCGGACCCGGCCGGCCGCCCGGTGACCACCACGGTCAGCGGCGGCGTCGGCCCGGCGGCCCCGGCCACCACCGTCAGCTACGACCCCGCCACCGGCCAGGTCGTCAAGCAGACCTCCGCCACCGGCGGGACCATCACCAAGGCGTACGACGACCTCGGCCGCCTGATCTCCTACACCGACGCCGACGGCGCCACCACGACCACCGAGTACGACGCGCTGGACCGGCCCACCAAGGTCACCGACAGCTCGCCGTCCACCACCACCTACGGCTACGACACCGCCGCCGAGCCGCGCGGCCTGGCCACCTCGGTGACCGACTCGGCGGCCGGCACCTTCACCGCCCGCTACGACGCGGACGGCAAGGTCACCGCCCAGGGCCTGCCCGGCGGCTACACCAGCACCGACCGGACCGACCCGACCGGCACCGTCGTCACCCGCACGCACACCCGCAACAGCGACGGCGCCGTGCTGGTCAACGACGCCGTCACGGAGACCGTCCACGGCCAGTGGGCCACCCACACCGGCACCCCCGGCGTGACCGCGGCCCAGAGCTACGCCTACGACCGCGCCGGGCGCCTGACCCAGGTGCGCGACACCTCCACCGACGCCGTCTGCACCACCCGCACGTACGGCTTCGACAACAACACCAACCGCACCAGCCTCGCCACCGCCACCGCGCCCCGCGGCCAGGAGTGCACGACCACCGGAGCGACCACCCAGACCAGCACCTACGACAGCGCCGACCGCCTGGTGAACCCGGGCTACGCCTACGACGCGTTCGGCCGCACCACCGCCCTGCCGGGCAGCACGGTGAGCTACTACAACACCGACCTGGTACAGCAGCAGACCACCGGCAACAGCCGCTTCACCTGGACCCTCGACGCCGCCCAGCGCCTGCGCGGCTGGACCACCGAGACCAACTCCGGCACCGCGTGGGCGGTTTCGGGCGGCCGGACGAACCACTACGGCAGCGACGGCGACAGCCCGCGCTGGATCGCCGTGGACGGCACGGCCTCGCGCAACGTGACCGGGCCCACCGGCGACCTCGCCGCCACCACCACCGGCAGCGCGGTCACCCTGCAACTGGCCAACCTGCACGGTGACGTGACGCTCCAGCTCCCGCTGGACACCGCCGTCGCACCGACCGTCCTGGACTACGACGAGTACGGCCAGCCCCGCGCCGGCCAGCCCGCCGTCCGGTACGGCTGGACCGGAGCCAAGCTCCGCTCCGCCGAAACCCCCGGCGGCGGCCTGGTCCTGATGGGCGTGCGTCTCTACAACGGCTCCACCGGCCGCTTCCTGTCCCTCGACCCGGTCTACGGCGGCAACGCCAACGCCTACGACTACGTCTCCGCGGACCCGCTGAACCGCTACGACCTCGACGGCAACATCTGCTGGAGCTGCGGCTGGAAGCGGACCAAGTCCTTCGCCCGCAAGACCTGGAACGAGAACAAGCAGACCATCATCACCTGGGGCGTCGGCATCACCGTCGCCGGCGGCTGCACCATCCTCACCGGCGGCGCGGGCGCGGCCGGCTGCGCCTACCTCGGCGGCGCCGTCGGCGGAGCCGTCGGCTACCGCTACGGGTACAGCGGGCGCCGCAGCTACGGCGGCTACGCCCGGGCGACGATCGTCGGCTCCGTCACGGCGGGCTTCGGCGGTGGAGCCTTCTTCCGCGGCTTCCGCTTCTTCCGCGGCGGCGGCGCCCACCGCGGCGCCTGGGGCTGGTGACGCCCGGGCTCCGTCAAGTCATTACCATCGCTTTGCCGACCGTCAGGCCGTCCATGGAGGATTGAAATACCTGTGAACCGATACGCGAAGGCCGCCCTGGTGACGCTGGGCTTCCTGCTGCTCGTCGTCGCCGTGTTCACCCTGCTCGGCCTGGTGCCGTCCGACTCCGAACTCGGGTCGGTGCTGCGCACGGCGGGCGGCGGCCTGCTGGTCGCCGTCACCCTCGCGTGGGGCGCCTACCTGGCGAAGACCCTCCGCCGCGGCCGGTAGCCCCGGGCGGCCAACGGAGCCGGGCCCCACCTGGACAACCAGGCGGGGCCCGGCTCCCGCGTTTTTGCGCGGGCCCCGGGCCAAGTCCCCTCGCTCACCGATCTTGCTCATCAATCGGTCGATTGATGAGCGACGCTGACGAGCCCTGACTCGTAGGCGCTGATCACCAGCTGCGCGCGGTCCCGCGCACGCAGCTTTCGCAGCAGCCGACCGATGTAGGTCTTGACGGTGCCGTTGCTGAGGTGGAGGTACTCGGAGATGTCGGCATTGGAGAGGCCACGCGCCACAAGCACGAGGACCTCGCGCTCGCGCTCCGTGAGGTCCTCGAGCGAGGAGCCCGGCGCATGGCGCGCATGGGGAAGACGGGCGAACTCGGCGATCAGGCGTCGGGTCACCGAAGGGGCGAGAAGGGACTCGCCGGCGGCGACAGTGCGGATGCCCGCCAGCAGCACCTCGGGAGCTGTGTCCTTGAGGAGGAATCCCGCCGCCCCGGCACGCAGCGCGCCGTACACGTACTCGTCGAGGTCGAAGGTGGTGAGGATGAGAACGCGTGTCCTGGCTGTCTCGGGAGATCCGGCTATGCGCCGTGTCGCCTCGATGCCGTCCATGCCGGGCATCCTGATGTCCATCAGCACCACGTCCGGGCAGAGCCGCTGTGCGCTCTCGACGGCTTCGGCCCCGGTGCCGGCCTCGCCCACCGCCGTCAGCCCGGGAGCGGTGTCGATGAGCACCCGGAAGCTGCCTCGGAGCAGGGACTGGTCGTCGGCGACGAGTACCCGGATGGGTTCGGTCATGCGGTCCTCGCCTTCCGGCTCGCGGCCGTGCTGTGAGCGGGATCGGGCGGGAGACGAGCCGACACGGCGAACCCGCCACCGGGCCGTGGCCCGGCGGCCAACGTCCCGCCGTACATCATCACGCGTTCGCGCATCCCCACGAGTCCGTGGCCACCAGTGAGTTCGGCCCGATTGGATGCGGCCGCGTTCCCGGCTCCGTCATCCACCACCTCGATTCCCACTTCTCCTCGCGGGTCGACTGTGATCGTCACCTGGCAGTGCGTTCCGTCGCCGGCGTGTTTGACCACGTTCGTCAGTGCCTCCTGCACGATCCGGTAGACGGCCAGCGCCGTCCCCGCGGGGAGGCCGACGGCCGACCGGGTATGGAGTTCGGCGCGAACTCCGGCCCGCTCGGCACGCTGGATGAGGGTCGGCAGGTCGTCCAGCCCGGGAGGGGGAGCCGTCTCCGCCGAGCCCGGCTCTCGCATGGGCCGTCCAGCAGTGTCGCCGCGCAGCATTCCCAGGGCACGGCGCATCTCGGTGAGCGCCTCCCGGCCGGTCTGCTCGATCGCCCGGATGGCATCGTGCGTCTCCTGGGGGCGTGCCTCGGCCACATGGTTGGCCACCGCTGCTTTGACGACGATCACGCTGAGGCTGTGCGAGACGATGTCGTGCAACTCTCTGGCGATGCGCAGGCGTTCTTCGGCCTGTGCCTCCTCTGCAAGGCGACGCTCCCTCCGCGCCGCTCGGGATCTCCGCTCGCGTACGACACGGCCCGCGGCCCACGCTGCCCCGATGACCAGCCAGACGAGGGCGGCGGTGCCGGCGGCTTCCGTCCACGGGCCGGAGGGCGTCAGGACCGCTTCACCGGTGATGACGGCGGCTGCCGAGACAACCAGGGTCAGGGCGAGCGCCGCCGAAGCCCGGCGTGTCGGCTCGATGAGCGCCACCGCGTAGAGGGCCAGGGCCACAGAGGCGTACGGGTCACGGGTGATGTCCAGCAGTGTCGCCGTCGCCGAAGCACCCAGAACCATGGCCAGGACGGGCAGCGGCCACCGGCGCC
This sequence comes from Kitasatospora sp. NPDC029367, assembly GCF_055569135.1. Lineage (NCBI taxonomy): Bacteria > Bacillati > Actinomycetota > Actinomycetes > Kitasatosporales > Streptomycetaceae > Kitasatospora > Kitasatospora sp. NPDC029367. The sequence continues at coordinate 12,468 of NZ_JBVHYH010000102.1, read as the reverse complement.
GAACGGCCAGCGGCATTCCGACAAGGACGGCCACCAGCCGGCCCAGCCACCACGGACCGGAGAACCGAGGCAGACCGTCTGTGGCACCCTGGTCGGCCAGTGCCACGTAACCGGCTGTCACGACGGCCGCCACGCAGGCGTCGATCGCCAGCAGATGCGCGCCGGTCCGCAGGTGCTGCCCCATTCTGTGCACCGCTCGACGATACCGTCGGCCGCTCATCCGGCCTGCCCGAAGAGGAACATCGCGGTTCCCACGGCGCCCACCAGGAGAAGCCTTCCGGCGACCGTGGCCGCCCGTGGGGTCGGCCCGTCGTGCAACGCGGCCACACCCAAGGGAACGAGCGCGATGCACAGTCCCGCGGTGGCGGCGAACGACAGCGGGGTGGTTCCCTTCAGCACGCCCAGCGGCATCGCCGATGCCAAGGCCAGGGCCGCTGCACGCAGCGGTCCCAGCACTCGGGAGCGGTAGGCGCCGATGGCCAGCAGGAGCCAGCCGCCCATGACGGCCGCGTTGAGTGTGCTGAAGACGTGGAACGCGCTGTAGGTCTCGCTCACCGTTCGCGTCGCCGATGCCGCCCCCTGGACGGCCACCAACTGGAAGGCCAGGTGGTCCACACCGGCGTGGAACGTGCGGGCGAAGAGGCCGAGGACCGTGAGTGCGCCGCCCCACAGCGCGAGTTCCCGGAACCTCTCGCCGATCCTGGCGGCGAGAAGCACGACTCCCGGCCAGAGCAGCACCCACCCGGCGGACACAAAGCTGTACGAGGCCGTCATGAGGGCCGGATGGTGCCCGTACGCACTCAGTTGCGCGGGGAAGAAGAAGTCGAAGCGCACGCGCAGCAGTACGCCGGTGAACAGCAGCAGAGGGCCGAGGACAAGGGAGGCGCCGCCCACCCAGCGTCCCGGAAAGACAGGATCAGGAACGGCGGTTGCCGCAGTCGTGTTGGTCATGGGGCAACGATGCTGCCGCCGCACGAACCGCGTCGTCGGAGCACGGACCACACTTTCGGATCGGACCGTGGTCGTACCGCTTGCCCGTTGTCCGCTTCCGGTCCGAATTCTCGGACCGGACACCAAGCTGCTCGGCTCACCTGCGCTCGGCCGACCGGTGCTCGTCGACGTCCGCCGGCGCCCGAGGGCCTGCGTCAGGCCTGGGTCAGGCCTGGGTCAGGCCCTTCGGCCAGTTGCGCAGGAGGGCGTCGAGGGCGTCCAGGATGCGGGACCAGGTGTCCTCGGTGGTGCGCGGGGTGTGCTGGAAGCTCCCGGCCCGCTCCAGGGCGACGTAGCCGTGGAAGGTGCTGCCGAGCAGACGGACGGCGTCGGTCTCGTCGGGCTCCGCGAGGTCGTAGCCGCGCAGGATCGCGCGGGTCATCTGCGAGTGCCGGACGGCGGCGCTGCCGAGCGCCGCCTCGTAGTCGAGTTCGAGCTGTGCGGCGGCCCAGCGGCCGGGGTGTTCGCGGGCGTAGTCGCGGTAGGCGTTGGCGAAGGCGGCCAGGGCGTCCTTGCCGGCGCGCCCGGCCAGGGCCGCGGCGACCCGGTCGGCGAGTTCTTCCAGGGCGAGCAGGGCGATCCTGGTCTTGAGGTCCTGGGAGTTCTTGACGTGCGAGTACAGGCTCGCGTCCTTGACGCCGAAGCGCCGTGCGAGCGCCGAGACCGTGACCTTGTCGAAGCCGACTTCGTCGGCCAGTTCCGCCCCCGCCCGGGTGAGTCGTTCCGCGTTCAGTCCTACGCGTGCCATCTGCTGTCCTTCCATCGCCTGGGGCCATTATACGTTTGCCTAATCCTCCTAGGTAATTTACTTTGGCTCCTATGAAGCCACTGACCGAAGAAGAGATCCGTTCCGCCTTCGTGAACTGCAGCAAGGGCGAGGCGAAGCGTCTGCACATTCCCCGCGACCTGTCCGAACTGGCCTGGGACGACCTGGACTTCCTCGGCTGGCGCGACCCGCAGGCACCCGACCGCGCCTACCTCGCGGCCGAGCTGGACGGCCGGACGGTGGCGGTCGCGCTGCGCTCCTCCGGCGCCGCATCCTGGCAGGCCCGGCGCAGCATCTGCTCGCTCTGCGTGACCACCCATACCGGGGGCGTCTCGCTGCTGGTCGCACCGCTGGCCGGGAAGGCCGGCAAACAGGGCAACTCCGTCGGCGCGTACATGTGCACCGACCTCGCCTGCTCGCTCTACGTGCGCGGCAAGCGGGACGTCGGGGCCCGGCTCCACGAGTCGCTCACCGTGGAGGAGAAGATCCGGCGCACCGTGGCCAACCTCGCCGCGTTCGTCACCAAGGTCACCGCGTGACCGGGGGCGGGGGCCCGGTCACGGGGCGGAGGGTGCAGGTCCTAGCCTGAGCACGCACCTGCGTCCCCGATTCGCACCAGCCGGAGGTCGAGACCACCGTGAACCCTTTCCTGCGCAGAGCGATAGCCGCCCCGTTCCTCGCACTCGCCGTCGCGGGCTGCTCGGCGGGCGGCTCGTCGGGCGGCTCCGGGGCTGCGGCCGGGGCGTCCGCGCCCGCCGCGAGCGCCTCCACCACCCCGGCTGCCCCGACCGGTGTGCCGACGCAGGCCCCGGCGTCCACGCCCACCCCGACGGCGGGTGCGACGGCGGGTGCTACGGCAGCCGCGGACGGGCCGGCCCGGGTGCTGGCGGCGTGGCTGGCGGACGTCTACCGAGGGGACGTCGACCAGGCGTGGGCGCTCACCCAGCTGCCCCCGTCCGCGGGTGGCTCCGCCCCGCAGCAGGACCAGAAGGCGGCGTTCGCGCGGGTGGTGAACTCCCTGCACAAGAACTTCGTCCAGGCCGTTCACACCCCGGACTTCCGGGTCACCCACGAAGTCCCGAGCGCCGGCGGCCAGAGCGTGGTCACCGACGCGGACGTGACCGTGGACGGGCACACCCTGCGGCAGGCGATCCTGAGCACCGCGCAGGGCTCGGGCCAGGTGCAACTCGCCCTCACGTTCACCCTCGGCCAGGTCAAGGGCGAATGGCGGCTGGTGAACCTCGGCATGGACGTCGACGCGTCCGTCTCGGCCACCGGCACGGCCGCGGCCGGCGGCTGATCGTCGGCAGCGGCTAGGGTGTGCCGGGTGCAGCCGACGTTCGTTGATTTCGAGGTGACTCCGCCCCACGACCACGGCGTGCGGGCCGAGTTGACCGGTACCGAGTTCGGTGGGGACCACCATCTGGTGCGGCCGGGCGGCCGGGTCGACCTGATCGGGTTCGCCGCGACCGCACGGCCCGGCACCGATCTGACGGTGACCGTACGCGGGTGTGCCGAGCCGACCGCCCGGAACGTGCCGGTGCTGGTCAGCGTCAACGGCGAGCAGGTCACCGTGCTGCACGCGGCGCCCGGGCCCGACGGACCGGTCGAGTCGCGCATCACGGTGCCGTCGGCGCTGTTCTCCCGCGGTGCGGACGACGGGTTGTCGCTGCGCGTCGCACCGGGCGCGGACGGGGCGTTCCGGCTCTGCCACGTCCTGGTCGATCCGGCGGACGAGGAAGGGCGGTCCGAGCGGACCAGGCGCGAGATCGCCGAGGGGGGAAGCCTGTGGCCCTACCTCACCCGCACCGGTGCCCCGGGCGCCGAGGACGGCGAAGGCACCCTCTGGCTCCAACTGGGGGGCACCGGCCGGGCCGCGCTGGCCGCGCTCGGCTGGCGGATGCGGGACGGAGAGCGCGCGAGCGTGGCCTTCGACGCCGCGCAGCGGTCGTTCGTGGGACGGCGGATCTCCGGACGGGACGAGCTGCCGGCCTCCTATCGCGGCGAGGTCGTGGGCATCCGCCGGATGCCGCGTCAGCTGCCGCGGCCGCACCGCACGGTCGTGTTCGACACCCAACTCCGCCGCGACGGCGACTGGCGGGATGCCGTACCGCTCACCGTCCACCTGGACCTGGACGACGGCCACGTGCCGCTGGCCGAACTGGAGTGGACCGACCAGAGCGGGGCGCGCACGGGGATCGCCCTCACCCCGGACGGCCGCGGGTTCTTCGGCCACCACCAGCCGGCGGGGCGCGAACCCGTGGCGTACCGGGGCCGGATACGCGGCTCCGCCGACCTGCCGTTCCCGTTCGAGACGGTGCCGGCTCCGCCCTCGCAGCCGCCCGGGCCGGAGGTCGAACGTTTCGCCACCTGCCCCGCGAAGGCCCTGTCGGGAGGTTCCCTCGAAGCGGACGCGGTGATCGCGGCGGCGCGCCGGTCGCTGGCGGGGGCGAATCCGACGACGGCGACCGGGCAGCGGCGGACGACGGGCACCGCGCTGCGGCACCTGCTGCTCGCGCACGGGTTCGCCACCCGTCCCGAGGTCGCCCGCGCGATCGTAGAGCTGGTGCCGGAGCAGGCTCCGCTCGCCGTCGGGCAGCTGGCCCGGTTCCTGGACGATCCGGCGAACGATCCGAGTGCCCGGCCCGGCAGCTATCCGGAGCAGGCCCCCGACGACCACGAACTGCTGTGCACGGCGCTCGCGTTGGCGACCCTCGACGGTTCGTACGTGGACACGGCGGTACAGCTGTATCGCGAGGCGGGCCCGTACACGGCCGCGGTGCTCGGCGCCGATCTCGGAATGCTCGGGCCCTCGCAACGGCAGTTGGCGAGCGAGCGCCTGAGGAACCTCGCGGCGAGCACACGAGCTGCCCAGGTGGCCACACCGGTGGTGCGCGCGCTGGTGCGGCTCGGCCAGTTCGAGCTCGTGCTCGGCGCGATGAGGGATTTCACGGACCGCGGCATCTTCCTGTCGCACGTGGTACGGCCCCTGTCCGAGGCGGATCCCGCGGTGCTGCCCGCACTGGTGGACAGCGCGTTGCGCGCGTTGGCCGCCGACCCCGGCAGCCTGCTGCACCTGGCCGTCCGAGGTGACGACGGACCGGTGGCGGACGTCGTCTCCGAAGTGCTCGCCTGCGGAGCGGCGTACCGGGACCGGGTCACCGGGATCCTGTGGGAGCTGGTGCGATCCGTCGACTTCACCGCGGACGTGCGGTGGCGTGCGGCCCATCGGCTCGGACTGATCGCCTCCTCGGAACGCGAAGACGCCGTACGGGCGCTGGAGGAGGACGGTGTCCGCGATCCCGAAGCGCCACGGCCGCAGCGGCCGGCCGGCACCGAGGAGGAGTTGGCCGCCGCATTCGAGGCCGCCACGGCGGTGTGGCAGCGGATCGAGCGCGAGCTGGCACGGCGGTTCCCGAGCTTTCCCGTGACCTTGGGTGCTCCGGCGACCCGCGAGGAGATCAGCGCGTGCGAGCAGGCGCTCGGCTGCCCGTTGCCGGTCGAATTCGCGGCCTCCTGCCTGGTCCATCGCAGCATCGCCTTCGGCGATCTCGTGACGGGAATGCCGAACCAGCAGGACGTGGCCCAACTGGCCGACTATCGCGGGTACCTGGGACGCGAGTGGAGCAGCGACAGGACCGACGCCGCGGACGCCCTGTTCCACGGCGAATACGGCTGGCGGGACGGCTGGGTCCCCCTCGAATCCGACGAACCGCACAACGGTGCAGCCCTGGACCTCGATCCGGCACCGGCCGGGCGGTACGGACAGATCCTCTCGATGGACCACGGCATGCCGCAGGACGTGTCCGCCGCCGGCTGGTTCGACCTGCTGGAGCGCTTCGCGGCCAACCTCGAGCAGGATCGGTACCTCCTCCACAAGGACGGCTACCTCGACCTCACGCACGGCTGAACACACGCCGAGCAGTCAGCCGAGGCCGGTCCCGAGTGCGGCGAGGGAGTCGTCCAGTGCCCTCGCCGCGGCGGGCACGTGCGGGGCGAGGGTGCAGAAGGCGTGGACCAGGTCCTCGTGGTTGCGGTGTTCGACCGGGACGCCGGCTGCGCGGAGCAGCTGGGCGTAGCGGATGCCTTCGTCGCGGATGACGTCGCCCTGGACGGTGGCGATGTAGGCGGGCGGCAGGCCGGCGTGGCTCCGGGCGTAGGCGGGTGCGGCGCCGCAGGTCCTGGGGTCGCGCCCGCCCAGGTACCAGCCGGCGGCCAGTTCGACGGCGCGGCGGGGCAGGACGGGGGCGTCGGCGTTCTCCGCCTCCGAGGGCAGGCTGGGGTCGATGTGGGTGCACGGGTACCACAACAGCTGGAAGCGCAGCGGTGGCCCGCCGGCGTCGCGGGCCCGCAGGGCGACCGCCGCGGCCAGGTTGCCGCCGGCCGAGTCGCCGGCCACGGCGATGCGCTCCGGGTCGGCTCCGAGTTCGCGGGCGTGGGCGGCGGTCCAGCGCAGCACGGTGAACGCGTCCTCCACCGCCGCCGGGTACGGGTCTTCGGGGGCGAGACGGTAGTCGACGGAGACCACGACCGCGCCGGTTCGGTGGGCGATGGTGCGGGCGACGTTGTCGTGGGTGTCGAGGTCGCCCATGACGAACCCGCCCCCGTGGTAGTACACGACCACCGGCAGACCGGCCGCGTCGGCCCGGGGCCAGTAGACGCGCACGCCCACCCCGTCGACTCGGCGGTCCTCGATGCGCGGCAGTTCGACGACGCGCGGCTGCGCGGCTGCGTTCGCGATGTTGGCGCGGCGCAGCTCCTCCAGCGGGACCGTGTCGAAGTCGGTCACCGGCATTCCGTCGAGCAGTTTCCGCAGAGTCGGGTCCAGTGGCACGGCGTCGCTCACTTCTCTCACCTTGGCGGGCGGCTTCCCGCGCACTGCCGGGAACGACGCTGCCGGCCGGGCGCCGGGCCGCTCGCCGATCACCCTAGAAGCCAGCAGGGGCGAAACCGGTGGACCGGCGTCGGCGGGGCGCGGCTCCCTGACGCGAGGGCGCGGGTGCGCGCCGGCCCCGGCGCGAACGCGCCCCCTGCCCGCAGGGCGCTCGGGGAAACCTCCTACGATCACATCGGATCCCCCGGCGGACGCCCACGCCTCCCGGCTGCGCGCCCGCCGCCCCATGCCCGGCACCACAGGACGGCTCCACCGACGGCGATGGAGTCGTGCACCGAGGAGGAACCTCCATGCAAGCCCGGAAGATCGGCGCGGCCGCCGCGACAGCGGTGGCGCTTCTGGCTGCCCGCGACCTCATCCAGAAGAAGCACGCGCTGCTCCGGAACTTCCCGGTGCTCGGGCACGCCCGGTACCTGCTGGAGACGATCGGTCCCGAGCTGCGGCAGTACATCGTGACCTCCAACGAGGAGGAGCGTCCGTTCAGCCGCGACCAGCGCACCTGGATCTACGCCTCGGCGAAGGAGCAGAACAACTACTTCGGCTTCGGCACCGAGGTCGACGTCGAGCACGTCCAGGGCCACGCCTACGTCAAGCAGCGCACCTTCGCCGGCGCCCTGCCGGACACCCACGACCCGCAGTCCCCGCTGCCCTCGGCCAAGGTGCTCGGCGGGCCGCGCGGCCGCGCCAAGGCGTTCCGCCCGGCGAGCGTGGTGAACATCTCGGCGATGAGCTTCGGCTCGCTCTCCGGCGCCGCCATCAGCGCCCTCAACAAGGGCGCGGCGGAGGCCGGCACCATGCACAACACCGGTGAGGGCGGCCTCTCGCCGTACCACCGCCAGGGCGGCGACCTCGTCCTCCAGCTCGGCACCGCCTACTTCGGCTGCCGCAACGAGGACGGCACCTTCAACCTCGACAAGCTCAAGGACGTCGTCGCCGGCGCCCCGGTCAAGGCGATAGAGATCAAGCTCTCCCAGGGCGCCAAGCCCGGGCTGGGCGGCATGCTGCCGGGCGCCAAGGTCACCCCGGAGATCGCCGCGATCCGCGGCATCCCGGTCGGCCAGGACTGCGCCTCGCCGTCCCGGCACACCGCGTTCGGCGACGTCGACTCGATGCTGGACTTCGTCGAGCTGATCGCCGCCGAGACCGGTCTGCCGGTCGGCATCAAGAGCGCGGTCGGCGACCTGGGCTTCTGGCAGGAGCTCGCCGGGCTGATGGAGCGCGGCGACCGCGGGGTCGACTTCGTGACCGTCGACGGCGGCGAGGGCGGCACCGGCGCCGCGCCCCGGATGTTCGCCGACTCGGTGTCCCTCCCGTTCCGGATGGGCTTCTCCCGGGTGTACGGCACCTTCGCCGAACTCGGCCTGACCGACGACCTCACCTTCATCGGCTCCGGCAAGCTCGGCCTGCCCGAGAACGCCGCGGTGGCCTTCGCCCTCGGCGCCGACATGATCAACGTGGCCCGCGAGGCCATGCTGTCGATCGGCTGCATCCAGGCCCAGAAGTGCCACACCGACAAGTGCCCCACCGGCATCGCCACCCAGAACCCCTGGCTGGCCCGCGGCCTGGACCCGGCCTCCAAGTCCACCCGCGCCGCCGTCTACCTGCGCACCCTGCGCAAGGAGCTGCTCAAGGTCTCCTCCGCCGTCGGCGTCGCCCACCCGGGCCTGATCACCGCGAACGACATCGAGATCATGAACGGCGACTACGAGGCCCGCACCCTCGGCGGCGTCTACGGCTACAAGGACGGCTGGGGCGAGCTCGGCCCCGAGCTGGCGGCCGAGATCACCGCCCTGGTCACCGCGAAGCCGGCCGGCTGACCGGACCCGGCCCACGACACCAGCACGGCGGCCTCCCACCCCCACCGGGGCGGGAGGCCGCCGTCGTCTCCGGGGCCGGTTCAGGCGGGCGCGGCGGCCCGGCTCAGGCAGGCGCGGCGGCCCGCAGCCGCTCGGCGGCGCTCTCCGGGCTGACGTCGGTGACGAAGGCGTCCAGCCCGGACTCCACCCCGGCCAGGAACTTGAGCTTGCCGGGCGCCCGCCGGACGGTGAACAGCTCCAGGTGGAGGGCGAGTTCGGCGCCCCCCTCCACGGGAGCCTGGTGCCAGGCCGCGATGTACGGGGTGCGGTTGCGGGCCGCGCCGGGCCCGGCGGGGAACAGGGCGTCGAAGCGGCGCAGCAGGTCCAGGTAGAGCCCGGGGAACTCGGCGCGCTCGGCCTCGTCGAGCGCGGTCAGGTCGGGGACCCTCCGGTTCGGGTAGAGGTGGACCTCGTAGGGCCAGCGGGCGGCGAACGGCACGAAGGCCGTCCAGTGCTCGCCCCGGAGGACCAGCCGCTCGGGGGATTCGCGTTCGACGGCGAGCAGGTCCTCGAAGAGGTTGCGGCCGGTGCGGGCCCGGTGCGCCTCGGCCCGGGCGATCATCCGGGCGGTGCGGGAGGGGACGAACGGGAAGGCGTAGATCTGCCCGTGCGGGTGGGCGAGGGTGACCCCGATCTCCTCGCCGCGGTTCTCGAAGCAGTACACCTGCCGTACGCCGGGCAGGGCGGACAGCTCCGCCGTCCGGTCGGTCCAGGCGTCCAGGACGAGGCGGGCCCGGGCTTCGTCGAGGTCGGCGAAGGAGGCGTCGTGGTCGGAGGTGAAGCAGACCACCTCGCAGCGGCCGTCGCCCGGCCGGAGGGTGTGCAGGGGTTCGTCCCGGGGGGCGACGTGGTCGGCGGCGCCGGTGGCGAGCGAGGGGAAGCGGTTCTCGAACACCGCGACCTCGTAGTCCGGCGCCGGGATCTCGCTGAGCCGTCCGTCGCGCGAGGGGCAGAGCGGGCACTCGCCGGCCGGCGGGTGGTAGGTGCGCTGCTGGCGGTGCGCGGCCACCGTCACCCACTCGCCGAGCACCGGGTCGAGCCGGGTCTCGGAGAGGCTCGCGGCCGGTTCGAGCGGCCGCTCGTCCGGGACCTCGCGGAGCGCGCCCGGCCCCTGGTCGAAGTAGACCAGTTCGCGGCCGTCGGCCAGCTTGGTGGCGGTTCTGTGCACCGCTGTACTCCTTACGCGTGGGGCGTCGGCCCGGCACTTGCGAGCTTCAACAGATTCAAACAGAGACGATCGCTTGTCAACAAGCATCGACGCTGGTGGCGGCTGCTTCCAGCCGTCGGCCCGACCCGAATGAACACGGTCATCGCAGATGTTGACCGCGGGGGCAGTCATGTTTGATTATGTCGGAATTCGCTCCCGCGTGCCGGTGCAGGCCGACGGCGGGACCACCGCGCACGCCAGGCATGGAGCTGCAGATGATCGACGAGGCCACCGAGTTCGAGGCCGTCCACGGCGTCCGCCCGAGCGGCGTCTGGGCCGCACCCGGCCGGGTGAACCTGATCGGTGAGCACACCGACTACAACCACGGCTTCGTCCTGCCCATCGCCCTCCCCCACACCACCCGGGTGAGCGCCCGCCGCCGCGAGGACGGCCGACTGCGGCTGTTCAGCTCCCAGGGCGGCGGCACGATCACCGAACTCGCCCTGGACGGCCTGGCACCCGGCGTGGTCACCAGCTGGGCCGCCTACCCGGCCGGTGTGTTCTGGGCGCTCGCCGAGGCCGGGCACACCGTCGGCGGGGCCGACCTGTTCGTCGACAGCGACGTGCCGAGCGGAGCCGGCCTCTCCTCCTCCGCCGCCCTGGAGTGCGCGACGGCCGCCGCCCTGAACGACCTGTACGACCTCGGGCTGAGCGCCCCGGAGCTCGCCGTGCTCGCCCAGCGGGCGGAGAACGCCTTCGTCGGCGTGCCCTGCGGCGTGATGGACCAGATGGCCTCCTCCTGCTGCACGGCCGGCACCGCGCTGTTCCTGGACGCCCGGACGCTGGAGCAGCGGCACGTCCCGTTCGACCTGGCGGCGGCCGACCTGCGGCTGCTGGTGATCGACACCCGGGTCAAGCACGACCTCGGCGACGGCGCCTACGCGGCCCTGCGGGCCGGCTGCGAGCGCGCCGCCGAGCTGCTCGGCCTGCCCGCGCTGCGCGACCTCGCGGCCGCCGACCTCGGCCCGGCCCTGGACCGGCTGCCCGGTGAACTCCGGCCGCTGGTACGGCACGTGGTGACAGAGAACGGGCGCGTGCTGGAGGCCGTCGACCACCTGGTCCGCGGCGACCTCGCGGCGCTCGGACCGGTCCTGACGGCCGGCCACACCTCGCTGCGCGACGACTTCCGGGTCTCCTGCGCCGAGACGGACCTCGCGGTCGAGGCCGCCCTCGCCGCCGGCGCGCTGGGCGCCCGGATGACCGGCGGCGGGTTCGGCGGCTCCGTCATCGCCCTGGTCGGCGCCGAGCAGGTGGCCGAGGTCTCGACCGCCGTGACGGCGGCCTTCCACGCCGCAAGCTTCGCCGCCCCGGTCGCCTTCACCGCCGTTCCCTCGGCGGGCGCCCGCAAGGTGGGCTGAGCACCCGGTGGGGCCGCCCTTCCGTTTGGGGCCCCGCAAGGGGGATCCCCCCAAAGAAGGGGGAGGGGGCGGGTGGTGGGGGCAACCAAAAGGTTTCCACCACCCCAGCTGGAAAACCGCGGGGGGGAGAGGGGCGGGG
>NZ_JBVHYH010000102.1:0-1248 GCF_055569135.1 Kitasatospora sp. NPDC029367 | reverse complement strand
CCCCCCCCCCACCCCCCCTCCCCCCTCTCTCCCCCCCCTCCTCCCTCCTGGCTCGCCCCCCCGGGTGGCTACACCAGCCTTGTTCCCCCCCCTCCGGGGGCCCCCCCCGAAATCCGGCCCCACCGGAAGGAAGCGGGATCAGCCGGTGGTCGGGACGACCAGGAGCTCGCCGACCGCCTCGGCGAGCACCCCGCGGGCCGCCGCGGGCAGGGCGTCGTCGGTGATGAAGCAGTCGACCTCCGCCAGGGTCGCGAAGCTGCTCAGGCCGACGACGCCCCATTTGGTGTGGTCGGCGACCACGACGGTGCGGCGGGCGGAGGCGATCAGGGCCCGGTTGGTCTGCGCCTCGGCCAGGTTGGGCGTGGTGAGGCCGGCCTGCTCGCTCACCCCGTGCACGCCCAGGATCAGCAGGTCCACGTGCAGCGACCGGACGGTCTGGTCGGCCAGCGCCCCGACCAGGGCCGCCGAGCGGGTCGGCGACCCGCCGGTCAGCAGCAGGGTCGGGACGTTCTCCCGCCCCTCGCTCCCCGCGGCCCACAGCAGGTCGGCGATCCGCAGCGAGTTGGTCACCACGGTCAGCTCCGGGACCTCCAGCAGCCGGGAGGCGACCGCGTACGTCGTGGTGCCGGCCGACAGGGCCACCACGCTGCCGGGCTCCACCAGCCGCACCGCGGCGTCCGCGAGCGCGGCCTTGGTGCCCTCCTCCAGGGTGGACTTGGCGTCGAAGCCGGGCTCGAAGGTGCTGGCCGTCCCGGCCGCCACCGCGCCGCCGTGGACCTTCTCCACCGTGCCCTGGCGCACCAGCGCGTCGAGGTCCCGGCGGATGGTCATGTCGGACACGCCGAACTGCTCGACCAGCTCGGCGACCCGGATCGCACCGGTCCGGCGGATCGCCTCCAGGATCAGCGCCTGGCGCTGGGCGGCGAGCAACGTCTGGTCAGCCACGGAGGACCTTTCGATCGAACGAGCGCGTACGGCCGGGGCGGCCCCGTCGGCGACCGGCGACGCGGCCGGAGCCTGCGTGATCCATTATCCCCGGCCCCGACGGGCCCCGGGCCCGGTATCGGACAGCGGGGCGGCGGCGCGGCGGTGACGGCAGCGGGGGGGGGGGGGGGGGGGGGGGGGGGGGGGGGGGGGGGGGGGGGGGGGGGGGGGGGGGGGGGGGGGGGGGGGGGGGGGGGGGGGTGGGGTGGGGGGGGGGGTGGTTCGGTGGTGGGGTGGTGGTGTCGGGGGTTGGTGGGTGTGGGG
>NZ_JBVHYH010000101.1:5455-29237 GCF_055569135.1 Kitasatospora sp. NPDC029367 | reverse complement strand
TCCGTAGGGCTGCAACCCCCCCCACACCCCCCCACACCCCCCCACCCCCCCCCCCACCCCCCCCCCCGGTACCCCCCCCCCCCCCCCCCCCCCCCCCCCCCCCCCCGGGCCCGTGAACGCGTGGGTGGGGATCAGACCCGCACGATGGAGGACAGCGGCATGTTGGAGACGGCCTCGTAGCGCACCGACGCGCCCGGCTTGGGAGCGTGCAGCACCTGGCCGTTGCCCGCGTAGATGCCGACATGGTGGGCGTCGCCGTAGAAGATCAGCATGTCGCCGGGCTGGGCCTGGGAGATGTCCGAGCCGATCCGGGTGCCGGCGCCGGCCTGCTCCTGCGAGGTGCGCGGCAGCGACACCCCGGCCTGGTTGAACGCCCAGACCATCAGGCCGGAGCAGTCGAAGGAGCCGGGGCCGGTGGCGCCCCAGACGTACGGGCTGCCGACCTTGGTGGCGGCGGCGGCCAGCGCGGCGGCACCGTGCGAGCTGCCCGGGGCGACCTTGACCGGCGCGGCGGTGGAGCCCGAGCCGAGGTCGCTGCGGCTGTTGTCGCGCGAGGCGCGGTCCGGGGTGGCCGGCTTGGCGGCGGCGGCCTTCGCGGCGGCGTCGGCGGCGGCCTTCTCCTCGGCCGCCTTGATCGCCTGGCGCTCCTGCTCGGTCAGCGTGTTGAGCAGGTCCTGGGCGGCCTTGAGCTTGTTCTGGACCTCGTCCTTGGAGGCCTTCAGCTGCTGGGTCGTGGCCTCCAGCTCGCCGAGCTTGCCCTGGGCCTCGGTGCGGTCCTGGTCCAGCTTGCGCTGCTGGTCCTGCAGCTGCTTGAGCTGGTTCTTCTGGGTGCTGCCCGCCTGGTTCAGCGCGCCGGCCTGGTTGAGGAAGTTGTCCGGGCTGGAGGAGAACATCAGCTGGACCGTCGGGGATATGCCCCCGTTGCGGTACTGCTCGCCGGCGATCTCGGCCAGGCCGCCCTGGAGGTCGGTCACCTGGGCCTGCTGCCGGGCCACCTGGTCCTGGAGGCCGGAGACCTGCTTCTCCAGCTCCTGCTGCTTCTCCTGGGCGGCGTTGTACTTCTCGGTCGCCTGCTCGGCCTGCTCGTTGAGCTGGTCGACCTGCTCCTTGACCTGGTCCTTGGTCGGCTGCGGGTCGGCGTGCGCGCCGGACTGCGCGGAGAGGGCGACGGCCGCGGCGGCGAAACCGGTCAGGATCGAGACGCGGGTACGGCTGGCGGGCTTGGGACGACGATGGGACGCCACGAAGGCGGACTCCTTCTTCCTACTCCCGCCTACCGGGTGAGCTGACGGGTTCGGGCCGGAAGCATGCCCTACGACGCCTCACCGGCCTCACCTACGGCCGACCTGGCGCCGATTCACCCCGGAGGAACGTGTGGTTCCCCGGCTCCGCTCCGCAGCGCCCCCGACTACTGGGCTCCCCTGTCGGGCAGTCGTTGCGACCTGCCCCGCTGTTTCGCGAACTCGGCGGTAACCACCGCCGCCACCCGGGCTGGGTGATCGACTGTGCGGTGGTTCGGGGCACGACCCTAGTAACTGAACCGTGATCGGTTCAAATCCTTGTCAGAAAAAAGACGGAAGATTACCCATGTTCTTTTGTGAAAATGACTGATGGTGATCAGCGCCGCACGCAAAGCTGATCGACTCTCACCGTCCGGCCCTTCGGGGACCCACACCCGAAGCGCCACCCCCGATCGGAGGTGGCGCGGATCACAGGGCCGGAACCGGCCCTCGGGGTGGTGCCGGGGCGTCAGATCCGGCGGATCGTGTTGATCGACATCGCGTCGGCCTTCATCACCTTCACCACGTCGCCGGTGTGCGGCGCGTGGACCACCATGCCGTTGCCGATGTACATCCCGACGTGGTGCATGTCGCCGCCGTAGATCACCAGGTCGCCCGGCTGGGCGGTGGCCAGCGTCACGGCGGTCCCGATGTGGCCCTGCTCCTGCGAGGTGCGCGGCAGCGAGACGCCGGCCTGACCGTACGCCCAGACCATCAGGCCCGAGCAGTCGAAGGTGGAGGGCCCGGTGGCGCCCCAGACGTACGGCGAACCCTGCTTGCTCATCGCCTTGGCCACCGCCACGGCGGCGTAGCCGCTGGCCGGCGGCAGGTTGCTGAGGTCGACCCGGTCGGCGCCGCGGGAGGCGCGGTCGTCCTGCTGCTGCTGGGCCCGGAGCGCGGCCCGGTCGGCGGCGCTGAGCGAGTTCAGCAGGTCCTGGGCGGCCTTCAACTTGGTGTTGACGTCCGCCTTGGCCTGGTTGAGGTCCTTGGTGGTGGAGTCCAGGGAGGCGAGCACGGCGGCCGCCTCGGCCTTCTCCTGGTCCAGCCGGCGCTGCTGGTCGAGCAGGCCCTTGAGCGCCTCGGTCTGGGTGGTGCTGGCCTGCTGGACGCTCGACGCCTTGTCCAGGTAGCCGGACGGGTCGGAGGAGAGCATCAGCTGCACGGACGGGTCGATGCCGCCGGTGCGGTACTGCTCGCCCGCGACCTGGGCCAGGCCCACCTGGAGCTGGCTCATCTGGTCCTGGCTGCGGGCCACCTGGTCCTGGAGCTGGTCGGCCTGCTTGCGGAGCTGGTCGGCACGCTCCTTGGCGCCGTTGTACTTCTCGGCCGCCTGCTCCTGCTCCTGCTGGAGCTGGTCGATCTGCGCCTTGACGTCGCTCTTGTTCGGCTGCGGCGCCGCGTGCGCGGCGACCTGCGCGGAGAGGGCGACCGCGGTCGCAGCAGCAGCGGTGAGCACGGAGACCCGTGCACGGCTGGGCTGCTTCGGACGGCGGTGGGAGGCCAAGAGACCGGCTCCTTCTTCCATCGGACTCACCTGATCAGGTGAGATTCCGGAAAATAGGTTTGACGCCAGACCCTAGTGAAGATCTACCCGTTTTGCCACTCCCCCGAAGGCGTGAACTCCGGTTCCCCCACTGACTTCACCGGATCCGCACACCCGCACGGAAACCCCACTGACCTGCCGTCACCGCCTCCGGCCCCAGCTCAGGGCCGGGCCAGCCGGTTCAGCAGCAGCACCGAGGCCACCGGGCGCGCACCCGCCTTCCGCAC
The DNA here is from genome assembly GCF_055569135.1 of Kitasatospora sp. NPDC029367. Classification (NCBI taxonomy): domain Bacteria; kingdom Bacillati; phylum Actinomycetota; class Actinomycetes; order Kitasatosporales; family Streptomycetaceae; genus Kitasatospora; species Kitasatospora sp. NPDC029367. Next base: position 26,187 of record NZ_JBVHYH010000101.1, on the reverse strand, counting down.
GCCCTCCGCGACCTCCCGGTCGGTGGAGACCACCACCACCGGACGGCCCTGCGGCTCGGCCCGGACCAGACGGCGGATCAGCTCGTCCGCGGTCTCGCCGGTCCGGCTGAACCGTACCCGCACCCCGCGCGGCGGCGCCATGATGACCGGTACGTCCAGGTCCTGCCCGTCGAACACACAGGTGACCTCCGCCTGGGTGCGCTGGGCCAGCATCGCCAGCCCGCCCAGCAGCCGGATCCGCTGCTGCTCCAGCGGCAGCGCCGGATACCCGGTCTTGGTCACGTTGTAGCCGTCCACCACCAGGTGCACCTGCGGGATCGCCAGCAGCTGGTCCAGCAGCGCCGGGTCGTCCTCGGCCAGGCCGCGCCGGGCCACGTCGTGCGGCGAGGCCGCCCCCGGCACCACCGCCTCCACCAGGTCCGCCGGGCGGATCTGGGAGACCGGCAGGGCCAGCTCCCGCTGCAGGCCCTGCGCCGACTGCAGCACGGTGTCCAGCAGCAGCCGCAGCCGCATGTCCTCGACGCTGCGGCCCTCCCGGGCCGAACGGCGGCCCTGCTCGACCGCGGTCTCCAGTTCGGACACCCGGTGCCGCAGCCGCCGCGCGTCGGACTCGGCCGCGCTGCGCTCCCCGGCGGCCTGCGCCCTCGCCGCCTCCAGCTCCCCGGTCACCCGCCGGGTCTCGGCCTGCGCCCGCCGGGTGTCGCTCTCCAGCGACCGCACCTTCTTGCGCAGCGACTCGGCCTCGCGCCGGACGCCCTCGAACTCCGCGCGCTGGCGCTCCAGGTCCGCGCGCGCCGCGGCCCGCACCTCGGCCAGCTCGGCCTGGAGCTTCTCCACCAGCCGGGAGGCCTCCGCCGCCGCGTCCTCGGCGCCGGCCCGCTCGGCCTCCTCGCCCGCCTCGGCGACCAGTCGGCTCCAGCCGGGCGAGCGCACCAGGTAGGCGGCGGCGGCGACGTCCATCGGATCGGCGGCACCGGGGACGGTCCCCGACTCCAGCGCCTTCACCAGGTCCGGCTGGCCCAGCCGCAGCCGCTCCGCTATCCGCACCCGGAAGGCCGGCTCGGACTCCAGCGCCGCCGCCAGCGCGGTGGCCGCGTACTTGGCCCGCCGTGCGGGGGTGAACTTGACGTACTGACGCAGGCTCTGCGGCAGCTCCCCGGGCGGCAGCCCGCCCAGCGCGTCCGAGGCCAGCCCGACCACCCGCCGGCGCACCCCCTCGGGCAGCGGCCGGTCCAGCTTCTCGGCCGCCCGCTCGGCACCCGCACCGGCCGGGGCCGCGCCGGGGCCCTCCGGGAGGTCGGTCTCGGACGGGCCCGGCTCGGCGGCCGGCTCCGGTGCCGGCGCAGCGGGCTGAAGCCCCTGCGCTTCGCCGGGCTCCCTCGCTGCGTCCACCACGTCCTCGGCTCCGATCCTGGTCCAGCGGGTGCGGCCGCGGCCGCCCCTGTCGTCACGCTCCGTGCGTCTTGTCTGTATTGTCCCGTGCGGTGGACGGCGGCGTCGCGCACCGCCCACCGCACCGGCGGGGTCAGCCCTGCGCGGCGGGGGCCTCCACGCCCTCGGCGCCCGGACGGGCCACCAGCTCGACCTGGTCCACCGCGTTGCACCAGCGGCAGCGCACCGACTCCACGGTCTCGCTGTGCACCTCGGTCTCCTCGACCCGGGATTCGCCGGCCAGGTCGAAGTGCAGGAACTCGGTCACCCGCGCGGAGCGGGTCACGTCGAAGCGGGTGAGGTTGCCGCACAGCGTGCAGCGCCAGCGCGTCTCGGCGGTCGGAGCGGCGACGGTCATCGGGGGGTCCTCTCGGCTGGTCCCTGGGCGGGCGAGGCGCTCCCCCCGGAGCCCCGGCGTCGGCGGCGGGAGGCGGGAATGCCCGCCCCAAGCCTATTGCCTGGGGCAACCACCAGGACCACCGGTCAGCCGAGATGACCGGAGCCCGTACCGCCCCGCCGGACGGCCCAGTAGTCCACCTGCCGTAAACCGCCGTGTCACCTGCCGCGCCCGGAGGGATGCTTGGCCGCATGGCGCTCACGGCCCCCGACCACACCGACGCGCGGGACGGCCGCCCGGCGCTGCCCGCCCCGGCGGTCACCTACGCCCTGATCGCGGTCAACACCCTGGTCTTCCTGCTCGGCCCGGCGGCCGGCCTCAACCCCCTGTACGGCACCGGCCAGACCCGGATCTGCGCCGAGCAGCGGTACGAACAGCGCTGGGGCGCCGTCCCCGCCGAACTGCTGACCGGCCACCCGCTGACCGCCGGGCAGCTGGCCGAGGCCCCCGACCCGGTCCCCGGCTGCCCCGCCGCCCCCACTCCGGGCAAGCACCCGGCGCTGTCCGCCCTCACCGGCCTCTTCCTGCACGCCGGCTGGCTGCACCTGCTGGGCAACCTGCTCTTCCTGCACGTCTTCGGCCCGACCGTGGAACGCCGGGTCGGCCGGGCCAGGTACCTCCTCTTCTACCTGGCCGCCGGCTGCACCGCCTCGTACGGCTTCGCGCTCGCCGAGTCGCACGCGCCCGACTCCACCCGGGTCCTGATCGGCGCCTCGGGCGCGATCTCCGCCGTGCTCGGCGCCTACCTGCGCTTCCACCCGCGGGCCCGGGTGACCACCCTCGTCCCGCTGCTCCTCTTCCTCCCGCTGCGCTTCCCGGCCTGGCTGGTGCTCGGCCTCTGGTTCGCCCTGCAGTGGTGGTCGGTGCACTCGGCCGGGCCCGGGGTCGCCTACCTGGTGCACGTGATCGGCTTCTCGGCGGGCTTCCTGTACGCCTGCACCGTGGTCGGCCACCCCCCGAGACGCCCCGGCTGAGGCCCGATACGCTGGCCGCACCCGCATCAAGGAGCCCGAACTGTGATCACCGCCATCGTCCTGATCAAGACCAGTGTCGACCGCATCCCCGAGATCGCCGAGGCCATCGCCGCGATCGAGGGCGTCAGCGAGGTGTACTCGGTGACCGGCGGATACGACCTGGTGGCGATGGTCCGGGTGCGCCGCCACGACGACCTGGCCGAGGTCATCCCGGGCCGGCTCAACAAGGTACCGGGCGTGGCCCACACGGAGACCCAGATCGCCTTCCGCACCTACTCCCAGCACGACCTGGAAGCGGCCTTCGCCCTCGGCCTGGACGAGTAGGACTCAGCCCGCGCGGCGCGTGTCGGCGACGCAACGGCCGCCCTCGTTGCGGTAGTTCCACGCCGCGCCGTCCGTGACCAGCTCGCGGACCGCGGCCAGGAAGCGCTCGACGTGCTCGTCCGGCGTGCCGGCCCCGAAGCTCACCCGGATCGCGTTCAGGCTGCGCTCACCGGGCAGCGAGGGCTCGGGCGCCCCGCACTCGGAGGGCGCCGAATCCTCGTCACCGAGCAGGGTGCGCACCAGCGGGTGCGCGCAGAACAGTCCGTCGCGCACGCCGATGCCGTACTCGGCGGACAGCGCGGCCGCGAAGTGCGAGCTGTTCCAGCCGCGGACGACGAAGGACAGCACGCCCACCCGGGCCGAGCCCGCCCCGAACAGGTTCAGCACCCGGACCTCGGGGATCTCCGCCAGCCCCGCCGTCAGCCGCTCGACCAGCTCCCGCTCCCGGGCCTCCAGCGCGTCGAAGCCGGCCTCGGTGAGCGCCCGACAGGCCGAGGCGATCGCGTAGGCGCCGATGACGTTCGGCGAGCCGGCCTCGTGCCGGGCCGGGCCGGTGTGCCACTGCACCGCCACCGAGCCGTCCAGCTCCCGGGCCACCGTCCGGGTCGCCCCGCCGCCGGCCAGGTAGGGCTCGGCCGCGTCCAGCCAGTCGGAGCGGCCGGCCAGCACCCCGGCGCCGAACGGCGCGTACAGCTTGTGGCCGGAGAAGGCGATCCAGTCGACGCCCAGCTCGCGCACCGAGACCCGGTGGTGCGGGGCCAGCTGGGCGGCGTCCAGCACCACCCGGGCGCCGTAGCGGTGCGCGGTCCCGGTCAGTTCGGCGACCGGCCACAGCTCGCCGGTCACGTTGGAGGCGCCGGTGACGCACAGCAGCTTCGGGCCCTCCGGCGCCGCGGCCAGCGCCTCCTCCAGCGCGGCCACCGCCTCGGCCCGCGAGCGCGGCGCCCGCAGGTAGCCGACCTCCAGCCCGGCGTGCGCCCACGGCAGCAGCGAGGCGTGGTGCTCGGTCTCGAAGGCGAACACCCGGGTGCCGGCCGGGACGGCGGCGGCCAGCAGGTTGAGCGAGTCGGTGGTGGCGCGGGTGAAGACCACCTGGTCGCCCTCGCGCAGGTCGAGGAACTCGGCGACGGTCCGGCGGCTCTGCTCGAACAGGTCGGTGGACAGCTGGGAGAGGTAGCCGGCGCCGCGGTGCACGCTGCCGTAGTAGGGGGCGTAGGCGGCGACGTCGTCCCACACCCGCTGGAGCGCCGGCGCGCTGGCCGCGTAGTCGAGCGCCGCGTAGCCGACCTTCTCACCGCTGACGAGCGGGACCTCGACGTCGTGGCCGAGGACGGCGAGCGGGGCGGTGGTTCCGAGGGAGAGGGACATGGGGATGCACTCCTTCACGGGGTAAGGGACCCCGGGAGTGCAGATCGTCCGGTGTCCGCGCTTGTCGCGCGGACGGCTTGCCCGGCGACCCGGTCCTCACCCAGGGCACCCCGCCACGGACGGAGGGTTGCCGGACAGCCAGCTGGGGCTTGGCGCTGTCACTCATGACCTGGCGAAGACTCTAGGTCGGGTACGTCGGACGGTCAAACAGGCATCCACCATCCGGACTGTGTCTTCGCCCGCTCGCCTCCGGGGCGCTCGGACCCGGCGCCGACGCTCGTCGCTCCGGCGCTCTCCCCCAGCCTCCGGCCGGGGGGACCCCCATCTCGCTTGTCGCTCCTCGACTTTCGACACCGGCGCGCCCCTTCGGCTCGGGGCGGGTACATCGGGGCGGACACGAAGGGCCCGTGCCGACGGATCGGCACGGGCCCCAACTACCGCCTCAGATCCGGCTGGTGGCCTCCGACCAGCGCCGCAGCAGGTCCTGCGCCCGGCCGGAGTCGATCGCCTCGGCCGCCCGCGCCATGCCCGCCGCGAGCTGCTCCGCCAGCGGGGCGTCGCCCAGGTCCAGTGCGACCAGCGCCGCCGCCGTGTTCAGCAGGACGGCGTCCCGCACCGGCCCGCGCTCCCCGGCCAGCAGCCGGCGCGCGACCTCGGCGTTGTACGCGGCGTCGGCCCCGCGCAGCGCCTCGATGCCGACCAGCTCGATGCCGACGTCCCGCGGGTCGAAGGTGGTCTCGGTGACCACGCCGTCGCGCACCAGCCAGACCCGCGAGGTGGTGGTGATGGTCAGCTCGTCCAGCCCGTCGTCGCCGCGGAACACCAGCGCGGTCGCCCCGCGCCGGGCGAGCACCCCGGCGATCAGCCCGGCCAGCCGGGTGTCGAAGCAGCCGATCGCGTGCGAGGTGACCCTCGCCGGGTTGGTCAGCGGGCCGAGGATGTTGAAGGCGGTGGGCACCCCGAGGTCGCGCCGCGCGGTGGCGGCGTGCCGCATCGAGGGGTGGAACTTCGCCGCGAAGCAGAAGGTGAGCCCGACCTCCTCGGCCACCTGGGCCACCCGCCGGGAGGAGAGGTCCAGCGCCACCCCGAGCTTCTCCAGCACGTCCGAGGAGCCGCTGGAGGAGGAGGCCGCCCGGTTGCCGTGCTTGACCACCTTGGCCCCGGCCGCCGCGGCGACGATCGCCGACATGGTCGAGATGTTGACGGTCTTCGCCCGGTCCCCGCCGGTACCGACGATGTCGACCGCCGGGCCGGGGATGTCCAGCGGCTCGGCGTGGTCGTACATCGCGTCCACCAGCCCGGCGATCTCGTCGACCGTCTCGCCCTTGGCCCGCAGCGCCACCATGAACCCGGCCACCTGGACGGGGGACGCCTCGCCGCTCATGATCCGGTCCATCGCCCACGCGGTGGACGAGCGGTCGAGGTCCTCCCCCTTCAACAGCGCCGCCAGGAGGTCCGGCCAGGTGCGGACCACCTGCGCGGGGTCGGTACCACCGTTCGCAGGGTTCACGTTCACCATGGCTGACTCCAGCTGTTGTCGGTTCCCCCGCGATGGGGGACGTCCGTACGGATGGAGCCAGCCTATCGAGCGGCGGGGCGCCTACGGCGCCCTCATCTCCAGTACTGAGACGGCACCGCTCAACGCGTGGCCGGGGCCCGCTTGGCCAGCCGGGCCCGCAGCAGGGTGGCGACCGCCTCGGCCAGCGCCACCGGGTCGACCGGGCGGGAGATCGCGGCATCGGCCCGGCTCCAGGCGGCGAGCCAGGAGTCCTGCGGCCGGCCGATCAGCACCAGCACCGGCGGGCACCCGTAGATCTCGTCCTTGAGCTGGCGCCCGAGGCCGAGGCCGCCGGCCGGCACCGCCTCGCCGTCCAGCACGCAGAGGTCGACGCCGCCCTTCTCCAATGCCTTGAGCACCGCGGGGGTGGTCGCGCATTCGAGGTAGGACAGCTCCGGAAGATCCTCGGCAGGGCGACGGCCGAGCGCCGTCAGCACCTGCTCGCGGGTGTTGCGGTCGTCGCTGTAGACGAGGACGGTGAGCGTCTCGTCGGTCGTGTACGCCATGGACCCTGCTCCCTCAAGTGTGATCCGGACCACGTTCACCTGATCCGGATGCTACTCCCGTTTCCCCCGTCGCCGGTCCCCCTCGCGCACGTTCCCCCTCAAGCCGCCGCGCCCGTGACTCACCCGCTCGGAGGACGGCCCGTCACCCGGACCCGCCCGGACCCGCCCGGTCCACCCGGACGGCCGTGCGGCGTCCCGTCCCCCTACGGCACGGCACTGGGCCGACCGTGCAACGACGCGCCGGGCAACGGGGTCGCGGGCCCCTCCGAGGAACCGTCAGAAAAGGGACACGCCGCTGCTCAGCCTCCGTCCGGACCCCCCGTCGCCCGTCAAGCGGGCATACCGCACGCACCGGACACTCCGAGGGACACCCCCCGACGTGAAGACGGAATAAGGGACCGACATAATGTCCGTCGTGGCGACAGCAACAGCAACAGAAACCGGGCACGCGCACGGATCGGTCAATCGACCGAACATGGTCAGCGTCGGAACGATCGTCTGGCTCAGTTCCGAGCTGATGTTCTTCGCGGCGCTCTTCGCGATGTACTTCACGCTCCGCTCCGTCAAGGGAGCCGAGTTCTGGGCCGAGAAGGCGCACGCCCTCAACGTGACGTTCTCCTCGGTCAACACCACGATCCTGGTGCTCTCCTCACTCACCTGCCAGCTCGGCGTGTTCGCCGCCGAGCGCGGTGACGTGAAGAAGCTCCGCGGGTGGTTTGCCCTGACGTTCTTCATGGGCGCGATCTTCATCGGCGGACAGGTCTACGAGTACACCGAGCTGGTCAAGAACGACGGCCTCTCGCTGTCCTCGGACCCGTACGGCACGGTGTTCTACCTGACCACCGGCTTCCACGGTCTGCACGTGACGGGCGGTCTGATCGCCTTCCTGCTGGTCCTGGGACGGACGTACGCAGCCAAGCGCTTCACGCACGAGCAGGCCACCGCCGCGATCGTCGTGTCCTACTACTGGCACTTCGTCGACGTCGTGTGGATCGGCCTGTTCGCGACCATCTACCTGATCAAGTAACCAGCTGATCAGGTCGCTGGCCACCGGCAGCGGCCCCCGCCCTCACCGGCGACGGGCCGCTTCTGCCGGTGCCGACGCTCCCACCGACCGACCGCGCGCGCAGCCTTGGACAGGCAACCTCGTGCCGGCCAGACCGGCCGCCGGGTGCACCCACCAGTCGACCAGATCCTGACACCGGGGTTATTCCGTGAAAAAGCTCTCCGCACGACGGCGCCACCCATTGGCGGCGCTGGTCGTCCTACTTCTCGCCCTGGCGGCAACCGGGGGGCTGTACGCCGCGTTCGCGCCCGCCGACAAGGCGCAGGCCGACGTCGCCGCGCAGTCGCTCGCGATCGATGAGGGCAAGAAGCTCTTCGCCGTGGGCTGCTCCTCCTGCCACGGCCTGAACGGCCAGGGCAGCAGTGACGGTCCGAGCCTGGTCGGCGTGGGCTCCGCCGCTGTCGACTTCCAGGTCGGCACCGGTCGCATGCCGGCCCAGCAGCCCGGTGCCCAGGTGCCGCGCAAGAAGGCCATCTACAGCCAGAGCGAGATCGACCAGCTCGCCGCGTTCGTCCAGTCGCTCGGCCCCGGCCCGACCACGCCGGACGCGAAGCAGTACACCTCGACCAACCCGGACGACATCTCCAAGGGTGGCGAGCTGTTCCGCACCAACTGCGCCCAGTGCCACAACTTCGCCGGCCAGGGCGGTGCCCTGACGAAGGGCAAGTACGCCCCGTCGCTGGAGGGCGTGGACGCCAAGCACATCTACGAGGCCATGCAGACCGGCCCGCAGAACATGCCGTCGTTCCCGGACAGCACCATGCCCGAGGAGCAGAAGAAGCAGATCGTGGCCTTCGTCCGCCACACCACCAACGATGAGCCCAACCCCGGCGGTCTCACCCTGGGCAGCCTCGGTCCGGTGACCGAGGGCCTGTTCGGCTGGATCTTCGGGCTCGGCACGCTCATCGCGGTCGCGATCTGGGTCGCCGCCCACACCACCAAGGCCAAGAAGTCATGAGCCACGACATGTCAGAAGAGAAGCTCCCGGAGCCGCACGGCTCCGCCGGCGAGGTGGCCGACCACGGCAACCCGTTCGCCGACCCGGGCCTGCCGGCCCACGAGCCCCGTCGCACCGACATCGACGAGCGGGCCGCCAAGCGGGCCGAGCGTCAGGTCTCGCTGATGTTCGTGGTCTCGATGCTCGCGACGATCGGCTTCATCGCCTCGTACGTGGCCATCGACCCGGACAAGATCGTCTACATCTTCCCGCTGGGCCACGTCAGCGCGCTGAACTTCGCGCTCGGCCTGACCCTGGGCGTCGCGCTGTTCATGATCGGCGCGGGCGCGGTCCACTGGGCCCGCACCCTGATGTCGGACGTGGAGCTGCCCGCCGAGCGTCACCCGATCGAGGCCTCCGACGAGGTCCGCAACGACGTCATCGAGCAGTTCAAGACCGGTGCCGCCGAGTCCGGCTTCGGCCGCCGCAAGATGATCCGCAACACCCTCATCGGGTCGATGGCGCTGGTCCCGCTCTCCGGCGTGGTCCTGCTCCGCGACCTGGGCCCGCTGCCGGAGAAGAAGCTCCAGGAGACGGGCTGGAAGGAGGCCACCCCGGCCAAGCCGCTGCAGCTCGTCAACATGAGCACCATGCAGCCGATGAAGCCCGAGGACCTCGTGATCGGCTCGCTGACCTTCGCGATGCCGGAGGGCCTCACCACGCACGACGAGGACTTCCAGCAGCGCATCGCCAAGGACGCCCTGATGCTGGTGCGCATCGCGCCGGAGGACATCAAGGACGACAAGTCCAAGGAGCTGGGCTTCGAGGGCATCCTCGCCTACTCCAAGATCTGCACCCACGTCGGCTGCCCGATCAGCCTGTACGAGCAGCAGACCCACCACGCGCTCTGCCCCTGCCACCAGTCGACCTTCGACCTGGCGGACGGCGCGCGCGTCATCTTCGGCCCGGCCGGCCACCCGCTGCCGCAGCTGAAGATCACCACTGACGACAAGGGCAACCTGATCGCCACCGGCGACTTCGAGAAGCCTGTCGGCCCGAGCTTCTGGGAGCGTGCTCGATGAGTAGCGCGAGCAGCACCAAGACCGGTGCCGCCAAGCCCTCCAGCACGCGCGCGAACCCCGCCAACAAGTGGGAGTCCGCGGCTGACTGGACGGACGGCCGGCTGGGGATCTACTCCCTCGCCAAGGCCAACCTGCGCAAGATCTTCCCGGACCACTGGTCCTTCATGCTGGGCGAGATCTGCCTCTACACCTTCGTCATCATCATCCTGACCGGTGTCTACCTGACGCTGTTCTTCAAGCCGTCGATGGCCGAGGTCGTCTACAACGGCTCGTACGTGCCGCTCAAGGGCATCGGGATGTCCGAGGCGTACGCCTCGACGGTGGACATCAGCTTCGAGATCCGCGGCGGTCTGCTGATCCGCCAGATCCACCACTGGGCCGCCCTGGTCTTCGTGGCCGCGATGCTCGTGCACATGATGCGCGTGTTCTTCACGGGCGCGTTCCGCAAGCCGCGCGAGATCAACTGGGTCTTCGGCTTCCTGCTGCTGGTCCTCGGCATGTTCGACGGCTTCTTCGGCTACTCGCTGCCGGACGACCTGCTGTCGGGCACCGGTATCCGCTTCATGGAAGGCGCGATCCTCGCGGTCCCGCTGGTCGGCACCTACATCCAGATGTTCCTGTTCGGGGGCGAGTTCCCCGGCCACGACATCGTGCCGCGGTTCTTCACCATCCACGTCCTGCTGATCCCGGGCATCATGCTCGGCCTGCTGGTCGCGCACCTGATCCTGGTCTTCTACCACAAGCACACCCAGTGGGCGGGCCCGGGCAAGACCGAGAAGAACGTCGTCGGCATGCCGCTGATGCCGGTCTACATGGCCAAGGCCGGTGGCTTCTTCTTCCTGGTCTTCGGCATCATCGCCGCCATCTCGGCGATCGCCACGATCAACCCGATCTGGGCGTACGGCCCGTACCGGCCCGACCAGGTGTCGACCGACGCCCAGCCCGACTGGTACATGGGCTTCTCCGAGGGTCTGATCCGCGTCATGCCGGGCTGGGAGATCAGCCTGTGGGGCCACACCCTGAACCTGGGTGTCTTCGTCCCGCTGATGATCTTCCCGCTGGTCCTGGTCGCGATCGCGGTCTACCCGTTCATCGAGGGCTGGATCACCGGCGACAAGCGCGAGCACCACATCCTGGACCGCCCGCGCAACGCCCCGGTCCGCACCGCCCTGGGTGCCGCCTGGATCAGCCTGTACCTGGTGCTGCTGGTCGGTGGTGGCAACGACCTGTTCGCCACCCACCTGCACCTGTCGATCAACTCGATCACCTACTTCGTGCGCGCCGGCTTCTTCGTGGTGCCGGTCATCACCTTCATCGTCACCAAGCGCTGGTGCCTCGGCCTCCAGCGCCGCGACAAGGAGAAGGTGCTGCACGGCCGCGAGACCGGCGTCATCAAGCGCCTGCCGCACGGTGAGTTCATCGAGGTGCACGCCCAGCTGCCGCAGAAGGACCTGCACACCCTCACGGCGCACGAGCAGAACCAGCCGGTCGAGCTGCCGGCCCAGACGGACGAGAACGGCGTGGCCCGCAAGGCCGGCGCGCTCACCCGCACCCGGGCCAAGCTCTCCCGCGGCTTCTACGGCGAGGGCAGCCAGATCCCCAAGCCCACCGCCGAGGAGCACCACGAGATCACCAGCGGCCACGGCCACCACTGATCCCGTACGCACCCGCGTCATCCCGAGGGCCGCTGACCAGAGTTCATCTGGTCGGCGGCCCTCGGGCTTTGCCTCCATCGCCAGCCCCGCACCCGCCGCGCCCCAGGAGCCACCCGTGCAGCTGTCCGTCGACCCCGCCGCCGCCACTCCCCCGTACGAGCAGATCCGCGCCCAGATCGCCGAGCAGGCCCGCTCCGGCGCGCTGCCGACCGGGCTGCGGCTGCCCACCGTCCGGGCCCTCGCCGAGGAGCTGGGGCTGGCCGCCGGAACGGTCGCCCGGGCCTACAAGGAGCTGGAGGCGGACGGCGTGGTGGAGACCCACGGCCGGCGCGGCACCCTGATCGCGGCCGCCGGGGACGCCGCCCACCGGCTGGCCGCCGAGGCCGCCGCCGAGTACGCCGAACGCGCGAGCCGGCTGGGCCTGTCCCACCCGGACGCCCTGGCCGCCGTGGTCACCGCCCTGGGCCTGGCCTACCCGGAGGCCTGAGGGCCCTCCCGAGCCACCGGAGGTGCCCTAGGGCGTGCCTGACAATTCGCGTCGGATCAGCGCGCGGCGTTGGGGTGCGTGCATCGCAAGGCGGAGGAGGGAGTCCATGCGGAGCATCGGCGACCGACGACAACGCGGCGAGGTGCGCTTGTGCCCTGGGGGTACCTCCCGGCCGAAGGCTGGGGGAGCGTCGCGCGCCCGGCGGGAATTGTCAGACACGCCCTACACCTCGGGCCGCATCATCCCCGCGGCGGGGGCCTGGCCGGCCGGGACGGTGGTGCTGAGGGGCTGTCCGAGGGCGCTGTGCTTGACCCAGTCCGTCCAGGAGACGTTCCAGTCCCCGAAGCCGTTGCCGAACGGCTCCATGGTGGCGCCGCGGCTGTTCACCACCGTCACCAGGTCCCCCACCCGGGTGTTGTCGTAGAACCACTTGGCGTTGTCGGTGCTCATCCCGGTACAGCCGTGGCTGACGTTCTCGTAGCCCTGCGAGCCGACCGACCAGGGCGCCGCGTGGACGTACTCGCCGCTCCAGGTCACCCGGGTGGCCCACAGCACCTCGAGGTCGTACGCCTCGGAGCTGCCGGCCGCTATACCGATCGTCTCGCCGTTCATCCGGACGGAACGCTCCTGGCCGAGCACCACCTTGATGCCGTTGCGGGTGTCGAAGCCGGGCTTGCCGGTGGTGACCGGGATGCTCCGGACCGCCTCGCCGTCACGCTTGAGGGTGAGTTCGTGGGCGGCCGCGTCGATCACCGACTCGACCCGCGCGCCGATCCGCAGCCGCAGTGCGCTGCGGTCGCCGCCGTAGAGGCCGTCCGAGATCCGGCTGCCGGTGCCCTCGAAGGCCAGCGAGACGGTCGTGCCGGCCGGCCAGTAGTCCTCCGGGCGGAAGTGCAGGTTCTTGTCGTCCACCCAGTACCAGGCGCCGGTGACGGCCGGTTGGGAGGTCACGGTCAGCGCCCGTTCGACCTCCTGGCGGGCCTGGGGGTCCTTCACCGGCTCGGAGAGCTGCACGGTGAGCGGCTGGCCCACCCCGTAGACGCCGCTGCCCGAGGAGTCCGGGCCGAGCTTGGCGGTGAGCAGGCGCTGGGCGGCCAGGGTGGAGAAGTTCTGGGTGGTGTCGCCGCGCCCGTTCCGGCCGTCGTCGGCGGAGATCCGCACGGTGTACGCGGTGTTCGCCTTCAACCGGCCGGTGGTCTGCCAGCTGTGCTGGTCGTCGGCGAGCTTGCCCTCCACCACCCGGCCGTCCGGGCCGACCACGGTGACGTCGGTGAGCCGGCTGCCCGCCACCGCGGTGACGGTGACCGGCTTGGAGGGGTCGACCTTGTCCTCGGCCGAGAGGTGGACGAGGGGGCCCGCGTCGATCCGGTGCGGCCCGGCGGCCTCGTCCCCGCCGGAGGAGCAGGCGGCCAGCGGGGCCAGTACTGCCAGGGCCAGCGAGATACTGCCGATGCCTGCGATTCCGCGCCTGTCGGCCATGACCGCCTCCGAGGGGTTCGCACGATTCGTACGATTGATCAGATCGTAGGAACACCCTGGAACGAGCGACATCCGAGCGGCCCCGCGTTCACCCGGGGGAGTGAGTCGGTCACCCCCGGGACGCAGCAGGGCCGGTCCTCCCCTTGCGGGAGGACCGGCCCTGTCGCCGGAGGCGGAACCTACTGGTTCTGGTTCTCGCCCCGGTAGAACTCGAAGACCCATCCGAAGATGCCGATCAGGATGATCGGAGCGGCCCAGAACATCAGCCACCAGCCGAAGATCACGCCCAGGAAGGCCAGCGCGCCACCGAGCGCCAGCGAGAGCGGCTGCCAGCTGTGCGGGGCGAAGAAGCCCAGCTCGCCGGCGTCGTCCGCGACCTCGGCCTCGGGGTTGTCACCCGCGCCGCTGTCCACCCGGCGGGCGGTGAAGGCGAGGTAGTACCCGATGAAGGCGCAGAGGCCGAAGGCCAGGAACAGCGCGGTGGTGCCCGCCGCCTCCAGGCCCGGGCCGTCCTTCGCGTTGTTGGTCCACAGGCCGTACGTGATGGCCATCGCCAGCACGAAGACCGACAGGCCCAGGAAGATCTTTCCCTGTTCCTTCATCAGGCGTCACCCTCCTGCTTGCCCTTGCTGAGCTTCGGGGCGTCGTACTTCGCCGGGGTCACACCCGCGAGGTGCTTGGCCGGCTCGCCGTGGTTCTCCAGGTAGTCCAGCGCGGCGATCTCCGGGTGGTGGAGGTCGAAGGCCGGGGATTCGGAGCGGATCCGGGGCAGGGTGAGGAAGTTGTGCCGCGGCGGCGGGCAGGAGGTCGCCCACTCCAGGGAGCGGCCGAAGCCCCACGGGTCGTCCGCGGTGACCTTCTCGCCGTACTTGGCGGTCTTCCAGACGTTGTAGAGGAACGGCAGGATCGACAGGCCGAGCACGAAGGAGCCGATGGTCGAGACGGTGTTCAGCGTGGTGAAGCCGTCCGAGGCCAGGTAGTCGGCGTAGCGGCGGGGCATGCCCTCGGCGCCGAGCCAGTGCTGCACCAGGAAGGTCGCGTGGAAGCCGAAGAACAGCGTCCAGAAGGTGATCTTGCCGAGGCGCTCGTCCAGCATCTTGCCGGTCATCTTCGGCCACCAGAAGTGGAAGCCGGCGAACATCGCGAAGACGACGGTGCCGAAGACCACGTAGTGGAAGTGGGCGACGACGAAGTACGAGTCCGAGACGTGGAAGTCGATCGGCGGCGAGGCCAGCAGGACACCGGTCAGACCACCGAAGAGGAAGGTGACCAGGAAGCCGACCGTCCAGAGCATCGGCGTCTCGAAGCTCAGCGAGCCCTTCCACATGGTGCCGACCCAGTTGAAGAACTTCACACCGGTCGGGACCGCGATCAGGAAGGTCATGAAGGAGAAGAACGGCAGCAGCACCTGCCCGGTGACGTACATGTGGTGCGCCCACACCGTCACGGACAGACCGGCGATGCCGATGGTGGCCGCGATCAGGCCGGAGTAGCCGAACATCGGCTTGCGGCTGAAGACCGGGATGATCTCCGACACGATGCCGAAGAACGGCAGCGCGATGATGTACACCTCGGGGTGGCCGAAGAACCAGAACAGGTGTTGCCACAGCATCGCCCCGCCGTTGGCGGGATCGAAGACGTGGGCCCCGAACTTGCGGTCCGCCTCCAGGGCGAACAGCGCGGCGGCCAGCACCGGGAAGGCCAGCAGGACCAGCACCGAGGTCAGCAGGACGTTCCAGACGAAGATCGACATCCGGAACATCGTCATGCCCGGAGCGCGCATGCAGATGATCGTGGTGATGAAGTTGACCGCACCGAGGATCGTGCCGAAGCCGGAGAAGGCCAGACCCATGATCCACATGTCGCCGCCGACGCCGGGCGAGTGCACCGCGTCCGACAGCGGGGAGTAGGCGAACCAGCCGAAGTCGGCGGCGCCGTTCGGGGTCAGGAAGCCGCAGACCGCGATGGACGAACCGAAGAGGTACAGCCAGTACGCGAACATGTTCAGACGCGGGAAGGCCACGTCCGGGGCACCGATCTGGAGCGGCATGATCCAGTTCGCGAAGCCCGCGAACAGCGGGGTCGCGAACATCAGCAGCATGATCGTGCCGTGCATCGTGAACGCCTGGTTGAACTGCTCGTTCGACAGGATCTGGGTCCCGGGACGAGCCAGCTCGGCGCGCATGACCAGGGCGAGGATGCCACCGATCAGGAAGAAGGCGAACGACGTGCCCAGGTACAGGGTGCCGATCGTCTTGTGGTCAGTGGTGGTCAACCACTTGATGATGGTCGAACCCGGCTTGCGGGTCCGCTGCGCCCCGACCGTGACGGCCTCGGCGCCCCCGCCGGCCGCGGCGGGCTCGTTGAGGATGGTCACTTCTCTTCACTTCCCATGCTGATGAGGCCGGAAGGCACCGCACCGTTCTGGCCCTTGGCGCGAAGGTCGGCCAGGTGCTTGTCGTAGTCGGCGCGGTCGACGACCTTGACGTTGAACAGCATGCGCGAGTGGTCGACGCCGCAGAGCTCGGCGCACTTGCCCATGTAGTCGCCCTTGACGGTCGGGGTGACCTCGAACTTGTTCACCACGCCCGGCACGACGTCCATCTTCATCATGAAGTTGACGGGCCAGAAGTCGTGGATCACGTCACGAGAGGTCAGCCGGAACTGCACCGTCTCGTTGACCGGCAGCCAGAGCGTCGGAACGTCCTTGGGCGTACCGACTTCGTACGCGGCGTCCTTGTTGGCCGGGTCGGGGGTCTCGGTGTTCTCGTAGTTGAACGCCCAGCTCCACTGGAAACCGACCACGTTGACGTAGTGCTGCGGCTTCGCGGAGACATGCGTCAGCTTCGCCTCGTCGCGGGCGACGAAGTAGAAGAGGACCGAGACGATGATGATGGGGACCGCGGTG
This sequence comes from Kitasatospora sp. NPDC029367, assembly GCF_055569135.1. NCBI lineage: Bacteria > Bacillati > Actinomycetota > Actinomycetes > Kitasatosporales > Streptomycetaceae > Kitasatospora > Kitasatospora sp. NPDC029367. The sequence continues at coordinate 10,015 of NZ_JBVHYH010000101.1, read as the reverse complement.
TAGAGCGCCTCGATGGGCACGTTGTACCGGGTCTGCGGGGGGATCTCCACGCCGGTGCGCTTGCGCCGGTGGAAGACCACGCTCCAGATGATCAGACCCCACATCAGTACGCCGACCACCAGCGCCGCGATCCAGGAGCCCTGCCACATCTGGAGGACCATGGGTCCTTCCTTCGTGACCGGACTCGGGAGGCCAAGCCTGGGGAGGTCGTTGGCCGAGCAGCCGGTGGCGGTCGCGATGACGAGGCCCAGTGCCAGCGCCTGAGGCAGCTTCCGCCGCATCGTGCGCCGCGGCGAGCGGTCGGAGCCGTTGGGACTCACGTAGCGCCTTCCCGAAGTCTCGCCCGCCTTCGCGTCGCACCGGGAGGGGAGTGTGAGCCCCTCCGGCGACCCGTCCACGGGCACGGTTTGAATGCTTATGCGGGCCAAACCCTACTCCAGCCTTATGCGCTCCTGACGGGCAGCCCCCGGTAACGCGCCGCCCGGTCGCCCGATCAGGCCCGGCAGGCGCTGCGTCGCAGGTCATCCCAGGCATTCGAGGTCCTTACGCCCGTTCGGGGGATGACCTCGAACAACGCGGGTGACGGTCCGTCGGTACCGGACGAAGCGGACATTCGGGGTGATCGACTGACGGCCGGTGAGCAATTCGGACCGAGCCCCAGGGGTCCGGGTGTGTCGTTAAATGTGACCGTGTACTTCGACGTGGCTTCGACGGCCCCTCTGCACCCCGTCGCGCGGCAGGCCCTGACCGCCGCCCTGGACGAGGGCTGGGCCGATCCGGCCCGGCTGTACCGCTCCGGCCGGCAGGCCCGGATGCTGCTGGACGCCGCCCGCGAGACGGTCGCCGCCGTCCTGGGCGCGCGGCCCGACGAGATCTCCTTCACCGCGAGCGGGACGCAGGCCGTCCAACTCGGGCTGCTGGGCGCCCTGGCCGGGAACCGGCGGCGCGGCGGGCACCTGGTGCACTCCGCGGTGGAGCACTCCAGCGTGCTGCACGTCGCCGAACGATGGGGGTCCCCCCGGCCGGAGGCCGGCGGAGGGGCCGGCGGCGGCGAGGTCTCGGTGGCCCCGGTGGACCGCACCGGGCGGGTGGAGCCGCAGGCCTTCGGCGCCCTGCTGCGGACCGACACCGCGCTGGCCGCCCTGCAGAGCGCCAACCACGAGGTGGGCACGATCCAGCCGGTCGGCGAGGTCGCCGAACTGTGCGCCGCGGCCGGGGTACCGCTGCTGGTCGACGCCGCGCAGAGCGCCGGACGGGTGGACGTCCCGGCGGGCTGGTCGCTGCTGACCGCGAGCGCCCACAAGTGGGGCGGGCCGCCCGGGGTCGGGGTACTCGCCGTGCGCAAGGGCGTCCGGTACGCCTCCCCGCTGCCGGCCGACGAGCGCGAGGGCGGGCGGGTGCCCGGCTACGTCAACGTCCCCGCGATCGTGGCCGCGGCCGCCTCGCTGCGCGCCGTCCGGGCCGAGGCCGAGCAGGAGAACGCCCGGCTGCACGCCCTGGTCGAGCGGATCCGCAGCCGGGTGCCGCAGCTGGTGCCCGAGGTCGAGGTGGTCGGCGACCCGGTACGGCGACTGCCGCACATCGTCACCTTCTCCTGCCTGTACGTGGACGGCGAGGTGCTGCTGACCGAGCTGGACCGGGCGGGCTTCGCGGTCTCCTCCGGCTCCTCCTGCACCTCCTCGACCCTGACGCCGAGCCACGTGCTGGCCGCCATGGGCGTGCTCACCGAGGGCAACGTCCGGGTCTCGCTGCCGTACGGGACGGCCGAGGCCGACGTGGAGCGCTTCCTCACCGTGCTGCCGGAGGTGGTCGCCGGGGTGCGCGCCCCGCTCGGGCTGGACCTGCCGGCGCCGGCGGGCGCCGCCGGGCCCCTGCTCGTCATCGACGCGCTCGGCAAGCGGTGCCCGCTGCCGGTGATCGAACTGGCGAAGCGGATCGGCGAGGTGCCGGTGGGCGGCACGGTCGCCGTGCTGGCGGACGACGAGGCGGCCCGGCTGGACGTCCCGGCCTGGTGCGGGATGCGCGGCCAGGAGTACGCCGGGGAGGCCCCGGCCGCCGACTACGGCGGCGACCGGGGCGCGGCCTACCTGGTGGTGCGCCGCTCCTGAGCGGGGGCCACTAGACCAGGTGGGTGCGGATCTCCGCGGCGGCCTCGGCCCCGTAGGCGTCCTCGAACCGCTTCAGGAAGGCGGCCGGGCGCAGGTCGTACTCCTGGGTGCCGACGGTCTCGATCACCAGGGTGGCGAGCATGCAGCCGAGCTGGGCGGCGCGCTCCAGGTCGAGGCCCCAGGACAGGCCGGACAGGAAGCCGGCCCGGAAGGCGTCGCCGACGCCGGTCGGGTCGACCTTGGCCTCCTCGGCCGGGCAGCCGACCACGATCGGGGCCTCGCCCTTGCGCTCGATCCGGACGCCCTTGCTGCCCAGGGTGGTGACCCGGGTGCCGACGCGGGTGAGCAGCTCCTCGGCGTCCCAGCCGGTCTTGGACTCGATCAGCGCGGCCTCGTACTCGTTGGTGAAGAGGTACGAGGCGCCGTCCACCAGCTCGCGGATGTCCTCGCCGTCCAGGCGGGCCAGCTGCTGGGAGGGGTCGGCGGCGAAGGCGTAACCGCGGGTGCGGCACTCCTGGGTGTGGCGGACCATGCCCTGGGGGTCGTCGGCGCCGACCAGGACGAGGTCGAGGCCGCCGACGCGGTCGGCGATCGGCTTGAGCTCGATGTTGCGGGCCTCGGCCATGGCACCGGTGTAGAACGAGGCGATCTGGTTGTGGTCCTCGTCCGTGGTGCACATGAAGCGGGCGGTGTGCCGGGTCTCGGAGATGTGGACGGAGTTGCAGTCCACGTTGTTGCGCTCCAGCCAGCTGCGGTACTCGGCGAAGTCCGCGCCGGCGGCGCCGACCAGGATCGGCCGGAGCCCGAGCACGCCCATGCCGAACGCGATGTTCGGCGCGACGCCGCCGCGGCGGATGTCCAGGGCGTCGACCAGGAAGGACAGCGACACGGTGTGCAGCTGCTCGGCGACGAGCTGGTCGGCGAACCGACCGGGGAACGTCATCAGGTGGTCGGTGGCGATCGAGCCGGCGACGGCGATGCGCACGGGGGTCTCCTCAGGATGGCGACAGGGCCAGCGGGGGCGAATGAACCCACCCACGGTACCCGTCCGGCACAGCCCGCCAGCAATAGTCCCGCAAGCTGCCGGTCGCCTTCCCTGCCATGGTGGCACCCGGGACCCTCGAACGTGTACTACCTCCGGGTAGCACTGGTGGGCCCACCGGGCCGGGCCTAGGGTCGGCCCCATGGAGCCCCGCCGCGACCGGGCGGGCCCCGTCGTCGACCGCGGTGATGCGGCCGCGGCCCTTGAACGGCCCTTGAACGGTTCTTGAACGGTTCTTGATCGGAGCGATGCCCGATGATGTCCGACCGATTCCCCCCGAGCGCCCGCCGGGCCGACGCGGACGCCGAGACCCTCGACGCGCTGGTCCGCTCCTCCCGCCGGCTGCGCCGGTTCTGGCCGCTGGTGACGGCCGGGCCGGAGCCCGCCGCCCCCGCGTCCGTCGGCGTCCGGGTGCCGTCCGGGGCGCAGCGGCTGGTCGCCGGGATGGCCGAGTACGGCATGTGAGGACCGGGGAACCGGATCCGACCGGGGCACGTCACATCCGCGCGGTGCGGCCGAGGAGGCGGCGCCGCTGAGCCCTCGGGAGGATGTGCAGATGGATCTGGAGACGATGCCCCGCCGCGGTCGGCGGGCGGTGGCCCTGGCGGTGGCCGCGCTGGCGGCGGTGGTGACCCTGGCCGGTTGCGGCGGCGACGGCAAGGGCTCCGGGGACTCGGCGGCGAGCAGCGCCACGGCCTCCGCGAGCAGCTCGGCCTCGCCGAGCGGTTCCCCGACGGCCCCGTCGGCCCCGGCGGACTCCGGCTCGCCGTCCGCGCCGGCGCCCGCAGGGGCCCCGTCGGGCAAGGCGACGCCGACCCCGGCCGAGCCCGCACCCGGGCGGCCCACGACACCGGCCACTCCCCCGGCCAACGGGATCGCCCCCGGTGAGCCCAACCCGGCCGGTGGCGGCCCGGCCAACTCCAACGTCCGGCCGCCGACCGGCTACCGGCTGGACGGCAGCAACAAGCTGACCGTCTACTTCTTCGGCGGGGTCTGCACCACGTACGCGGTGAAGGCGGACGAGTCGCAGCCGAACCAGGTGGGCGTGGTGATCGTGCCGGGCCCGCCGACCGTCCAGCCCGGGCACGTCTGCACCGCGATGGCCAAGCGGCAGGCCGTCTCCGTCGACCTGCGCTCGCCGCTGGCCGGGCGGACGGTGGTGGACCGGACGAGCGGCCAGGAGGTGCCGCTGGAGGGCGACGCCCACGCGGGCCCGGACCCGGTCACCCCGGACGGCGCCGCGCGCTAGCGGCCGGTGCCGGACAGCAGCCGGTGCCGGACACGACGGAACGCGGAAGGCGGCCCCGGGGATCTCCCCCCGGCCTCCTTTCTCCTTCTCGGCCCGCCACCCAGCCTCCCCCTCCAACCCCCCCCCGCCACCGAAAGCCATTGCCGCCTGGCTGTCTCTCC